>JALHUP010000332.1 GCA_022866585.1 Candidatus Zixiibacteriota bacterium
ATCTTCAAGCCGACTTTTCGTTCTCCGGAGATGATTTTGGCTGCGCATTGGGGCATACCCGCTAAAAATATTTATAACCTTTATAATCTTTATTCCACCAATACATTGTACCAAGAGAGCACGAAGTCTAAGGAGGTTACCACCACCTCTGACATTATGAGTTTGCCTGAATATGGCACCCTTTTCTCTACAGAAGACGAAATCTGTTCTTTCGCTTGTGTGCCCATCAAGTTTTGCGGAAAGATTCTGGGGGTTTTGGGGATTTATGATTCAAAACCGGATCGCTTCGGGTATCAGGAGATTCAGTTTTTGACCAGTCTGGGTGAGACTTTGGGGCTTTCGGCAAAACAGATCTTAGCCTCAGAACGAAATAAAAAAAGGAGAGACTATATTTCTTCAGTAGAGAATATTTCCCGGATAACTCAAGCGGAGGTCTCCTTAGAGGAAGCATTTCCCCAGATCTCCACGGAACTAAAAAAGATAATCGATTTTGATTATGTCTCTTTAGCCATTGCAGATAGATCAGGTCAAAACATGAAGCGCATCTCTTTTGGAACCTCAGGGGGAATGCTGGTAGATAAAGGATCAAGTATTCCTACGGCTGGCTCCGCCGTGGGTAAGGTCATAAAATCGGGGGAGGTCTGGATTGAGGAAGATCTTCGGTCTTCCAGCACCCTGGGAAAAGATGAAAACCCTGGAGATGACGGATTGCTCAAAGCATGTGGAATCAGATCCAGACTCATCCTCCCTATATGGTCCAAAAGATCAGTCTGCGGGGCTTTAAGCTTAGGACATCAAAGACCCGGCTTTTATTCCCCTAATGATGCCAAATGGCTCAAACCCTTCAGCCAACAGTTCTCACTTTTTACCCAGGAAAAGAAACTTTTAGAGAAGCTAAAGAAGGAGGAACACCTTAGTCTGCTCCTTTCTGAGCATAGCTTGAAGTTGGTTCAAGACGAGGATACAAAAGCTTTTTTGGACCAGGTCGCCTCCAGCTTGACCGAGGAGTTACCAAAAAGCTTTGTTAGAATTAGCCTTTTAAATAAAGAAAGAGATTATCTGACCACCCAGGCTCTACATCAGGTAAGGAGCGAGGGAATCAAGTTAAGAAAAATGGAAAGATTCTCCTTAGAGGATTTGCCCTGGCATCGTCTGACCTTGGAAGCCAAAAGACCCATGCTGGTCAACCAAGATGATCCGGAAAGCCTGATGCCGGATGAGGAAGCCAGACTTATTCTGGATGAGAGGATTAGATCCGCACTTTTAGTTCCCTTGATGATAAACGGAGAGGCGGTAGGGGTGATCTCCTTAGGGGAGATGCGGAATTGGGAAAGGCAACCCCTTACCGAAGAAGAGACGACCTTTATTAAGCACATGGCTAACCAGGTCTCTCTGGCTTTGAAAAAAGGGCTTCTTTTACGCTCCAATGAACGCATGAGAGAAAAACTCAAGGAATGGGAAGAAAAGAAAAATAAGGTGGGGGCTGGGATCGACTTTTCGCCATCCTTCTCAACCTTAAGCTATGAGGTGAGTAATCCGTTAACTTCTATTCTGGGCTCAGCAGAGCTTTTGAGGTTGAAGGAACCCAACTTAAGCCCGGAGAACTTCAAATATATCCAAAACATCCAGAAGGGGGCAGATAGAATCCAGAAGGTGGTAGAAAAATTTTTGGAGTCCGTTCAATCAAAGTAAAGTCGAAACTCTAACAAACTACAAAAAAATTCGACTACAACGTAGTTTGTGGATCTGAAAAGCATTTTGAAGGTTCGGGCTAAAGGAAGTTTTGTCTCTTAATTTTATCTGAAGGTTAAAAAGACAAGAACAATGGGATTTTCCCGAGGTCTTTGAGATAGATTTAGAATCATATTAATTTTTGGCTCTTCTCCAATTCAGTTGTCGTAATTTTTGACACGAATTCTGTGTCTTGAGATAAGAGAAAGTGCCTTTTTAACTTAAGAGGTATGACATCCTGAAAACTCACCTCCTATCCCCCTCTCTTATTAAGAGAGGGGGAACAAAAGGGGGTGAGTTCAAAGAAATCTTTTGGTTTTCTTAGGGAGGTAGAGCATAAAGGATCGCACACACTGGTATGAATACCTTGCATAAACCTATTCTTTTCCGCCGGAGGCGGATCCGTCTATGGCGGAAGCAACTCTTTTGGAGAAGAACCTAATCTTTTAAAAATTTCAACGTGTGCTGAAAAGTCAAGATGAATCCTGAAACATCAAGGGTAAACCAAAATCACATGGGAGCATTCAAAGTTTTTCTTAAAAAACTTTCCTTCAGGACGAGCCTTCAGGACCAGTCCTTTACCCGGACAATCCTCCTGCTAACCATTTTGGCATGCATGGCGGGATTTGGTTTCTATAAATTTTTCTCACACCTTTTTGCTTCTGAATATACGAGCAAACGGGAACTGGTTTTTTGGGGAATTTGTCTATTTTTAACTATATCCCTATTTCTCCTTTTGACCAGAAAGATCGCGTTTGGGCTTCATCGTCTAATCAAAAAGGCGGAGGGGATCTGTTCCCCAGGAGGAGTGAGCGAAACTACCAGTATTAAGAGTCAAAACGTAATGGACCGATTAGGAGAATCTCTGGATCTTCTAGCCCGAAGTTTAAAAGAGAGGGAAACCAAGATCAAAAGCTTAGAGCGAAGGCTTTTAGCTTTGAATGCGATCGCCACCGCGGTGAATCAAACGCAAGATTTGGAGCGAATGTTTGGGGATGTGTTGGAAACCATTTTAGAGGTGACCGGTTTTGATTGGGGGATAATGTATCTTTCAGATGAGGAGAAGAAGAGTTTGAGGGTAAAAGCGTGGAGGGGAATAGAGATAGATAAAATCTCGGAGTTTGACCAAATTAAGTGGGGTGAGGGGATCTTTGGGCAAGCCGCCAAACAAGAGCAAATTGTTTTCGTTGCGGATGTGGAAAAAGATGGCTGTCTTTGGGGCAACAAGTGGAAAGACAAAAAGGTGAAATCGGCTTTAGCCGTTCCCTTTTTAGCTAAAGGAGAGCTTTTCGGAGTGGTGGCATTGGGCAGCCTTAACCTAAGGGAGTTGAGTCTGGAGGAAAACGAATTTCTGGTGGCTATCTGTCAACAGGTGGGGATGGCGATAGACAATATCAATCTCCTCTCCAGTTGGGCTAAAAAAGCCAGGGATCTTTCCTTGCTTTTAGAGATTTCCCATGCCGTCTCTTCCAGTCTGAATTTAGGTCAGGTGTTGGAAGCTTTAAGCCAAAGAATGGCTGAGATTGCGGAGGCGGAGCTATGTTATATAGCCCTTTTGGATGAGAATAAAAAAGATCTGAGGGTGGAGGTTACCTGTTCAGCTCAAAACAAGGTCGATTTTACGGAGAAGAAAAGAAATTTCAGCTTGGAGCTTTTGCCCCATCATAGAAATGTGATTGAAACAGGCAAGATGGGAAAAATAATGAGGGGAGACAAGATCCCGGATACCGAAAGAGAGCTTTCGTTTGCCGATAAGGTGGAAGAGGTAGTGTTGATGCCCCTTTCGGTGGGGAAAAGGATTTTGGGAATTGCTGGATTAGGCATCTTGGCCCAGCACCCGCTGGATTTAGAAAAACTGAACTTGTGCCAGTCTGTAACTTCTCAGACCGCCATTGCTATCGAAAATGCTCAGCTATATGAATATGTCAGGCAAAGGGTGAATGAAATCTACACCGTCTATAATGTAGGGCAGAGTCTTTCCACCATTTTGGATCTGGACCAATTATTGGATGAAATACTGAGGGTCATCGTGGGCTCCTTTGGCTATCTTAATTGTGCCATCCTGCTTGTGGACAATAAGACCAACGAGCTTTATGTCAAGGCTAGCCGGGGTTTCCCTGAGGATTTGGTCAAGAATCTAAGGCTGAAAATAGGAAAGGAGGGAATCGCTGGATGGGTGGCTCATACGAGTCAACCGTTAGTGGTAGGAGATGTGTCTAAAGATCCAAGATATATAAAAGCAATAGGGGAGTGTAAGTCAGAGGTGGCGATTCCTCTAAAGTTAAAAGATCGGGTGATCGGAGTTTTGGATGCGGAATCAGACCGGTTTTTCGCTTTCACTCAAAAAGACGTCCGCATGTTGTCCCAGTTGGCTTCGCAGATTGCGATAGCCATCGAAAACTCCCGTCTGTTTCAAGAGGAAAAGAAAAGATCTTTGCAGTTGGCACTGATCAACGACGTAGGCCGGAAAGTGGTCTCCACCTTAGATTTGGATAAACTTCTGGGGAGAGTGATCGAGAGCATCCAGATTAATTTTAAATATAATCATGTCTCTTTGTTTTTAATAGATGAGCCATCAGGGGAGCTGGTCTTAAAGACCTATTTTGGAGAAGGTAGTGATTCGGTCCAAGAGGGCTTGAGAATGAAGGTAGGGGTGGGGATGGTGGGATGGGCAGTCAAGTCCAGGAAGACCTTCTGCTCCAATGAAGTATCCAAAGAGCCCCGATATATTCCCGGCATCCCCAAGACTAAATCCGCCCTTTGTGTGCCCCTCAAGAGCGGGCAGAAGGTGTGGGGAGTGTTGGATGTGGAAAGCTTTAGGACCAATGCCTTCGATGACCGGGATGTGGCGGTTTTGGAGACTTTGGCAGATTTTTTGACAACCGCCATGAACAATGTGAATCTTTACGAGGAGATCAAAGAAAAGGCGCATCGATTAGCTTTGATCGATCAGATAAATCGAGCCATCAGCTCCACTTTGGATTTAGAAAGCATCTTCAGAATAGTCTCCGAAGAGTTAAAAAGAGTGGTGGAATATCATAGAATAAGTTTGTCCTTTTGGCGTCCAGAACAACACTCGTTCGAGGTGATACTGTCCTTTTGCGAGGACCAAGAAAGTCCCGCCCTTCGGTCTGAGCCCTCAGGGTCGAAGACCAAAGGCGGGAGGAGGATGTTTTTGGCTGATGACACCACCATGTATGAGGTAGTTCAAACCAAAAAACCCTACTATGTTCCAACCTTGATGTTAGAGAATTGCATCAAATCTATGGACAGTTTGCTCTTTTCTGAAGGTATAAGATCCTACATTTTGGTCCCGATTTTGAAGGATCAAGAAGTCATTGCGGTGCTCAGCCTGGAGAGCAAAAAACCCAATGGGTTTGAAACCAAACAGATAGAATTGCTAAACTCCATAGGCCATCATCTTTCGGTAGCCATCAAGAATTCACAGCTATTTTCCGATTTGGAAAGCGCCTACGAAAGCTTGAAGAGAGCTCAGGATCGACTGATTCAAACCGAAAAGTTTAGAGCTTTGGGGGAGATGGCGGGTGGGGTGGTGCATGACTTTAACAACATTTTGACCTCCATTTTGGGCCGAGTTCAACTTCTGTGGAAAAAAATGGAGAAGGAGAAACCAAAAGAGCGGGAGGACTTAATAAGAAATCTGCGATTAATAGAGAAGTCTGCCAGTGACGGAGCCAATATCTTGTCCAGAATCCAAAAGTTCACGAAAACCAAAAAAGATACAACCTTTTCTTTTGTGGATTTGAATGAAATAGTGGAAGACTCCTTAGAGATGACCAGATCATACTGGAGAGACCAAGCCATCCTATCTGGAATTCAGATAGAGGTGAAAAAAGAGTTAAAAAACATTGAAAAAATTTCAGGAAATGCCACCGAGCTCAGAGAAGTTCTGACCAACCTGATCATCAATGCAGTGGATGCCATGCCAGAAGGGGGCACTCTCACCCTGAAGACAGAGGAGGATCAGCGATTGATCTATCTGAAAGTGAGCGATACCGGGACAGGGATGACCCAGGAGGTCAAAAACAAAATATTTGAACCTTTTTTCACTACCAAAGGAGACCAGGGGACAGGTTTGGGGATGAGCGTGGCTTATAGCGTCATCTCCCGACATGAGGGAGAAATAGAGATAGAAAGCTCCCCGGGCCTGGGAAGCACTTTCACCATAAAATTGCCCAAATGTGAAGAAGTAAGAAAAGGTGAAAAAATCAAAACCCTATCTGGAGAAAAGGCTGGCGTGTTGATCATAGAGGATGAGAAAAATATAAGGGAAGTCTTGAAGGAAATGCTTTCCACCGAAGGGTATAAAGTAACTTGTGTGGCAAAGGGGAAAGAGGGGATTGAGCTTTTCAAAAAGAAGAAGTTCGATCTGGTTATAACCGATTTGGGTATCCCGGGAATGTCCGGATGGGAGGTGGCAGATCAAATAAAGTCGATAAATCCCTCCACCCCGGTGGTCTTGTCTACCGGCTGGGGAGTGAAGTTCGATCCGGCAAAGATGAAAAGCAAAAACGTGGACCAAGTCATAAAGAAACCTTTCAGTCTTAAGCAGGTTTTAGAGGTGATCTCAGATCTGGTGGAAGAAGAAAAAAAGATGGTAAGCGTAGAACAAATAAGATCTTGAAAAGACTAAGATTCCATCTGCTTAAAGAGACAAATTCTAAATTCTATAAAGCGAAAATGTTCAAACATGTGTAAAAACATAAAACGCCAATACGAAATAGAATCAAAAGAAAAGGCCACCGCTTTGACCAGAGGGGTAAACGTCTGCTTGGAAAACGGACCGAAAAGAAAGAGCGAAGATTTTGTTGAAAAGTCAATGGAGATTCTCTCTTCTCAAAAATCGACCCCCTCTGAGGAAAAAGCCAAAGAGATTTTCAGCTCTTCGGAGCACAAATTCAAAATATTGGTGGTGGACGATAACGAAAATATCAGAGAGATGCTCGAAGATTTTTTGAATTTCGAGGGGCATAAGCCCGTTTTGGCAAAAGATGGAAAAGAAGCTTTAGAGATCTTCTGCGAGCAAGATTTTGATATGGTGATTACCGATCTGGGAATGCCGGAGATGTCGGGCTGGGAGCTTTCCAAATGCATAAAACAGAGAAAACCAGAAATACCGGTAGTGATCATCACCGGATGGGGAGCTCAGCTTGAGGCTGAAAATCTGAAGGAAAATAAAGTGGAATCGATATTAACCAAGCCGTTCAATCTGGATCAGGTAAAACAGATGATCGAAACGGTTGGAGCCAAGCTTTTGAGGAAGAAGATATGATATGATTTTTTTTAGAAATTACGAAAAAATACTTGACAAAACAGAGGAGGTAATTTATATTGAATTTGATTGAAGAATTTGTTTTTTAGCTAGTAATTTTTTTTGTCTTAAAAGGTCTTAAACTTCCTTCGTGATGGCTGATCTATAAAATTTCAGTTAGTAGGTCAAGCATCCCGCAGGGTGCTTGACAAAAAAGATGCAAAATTTCAGGAGGCGAAATTAAAATGAAAAAGAAAATTATCCTTATCTCTTTTTGTCTGATCTTGTTTCTGATTTTTACAGCATTAAGCTATGCGAAGCCTGACCCTAGGTATATTTTCCAAGGAGATCCGTGGGAACATATGCTATCTTCAAAGCCAGATAATAATCAGAACGTGGAGTTAGTTATACTTGTTATTAATCCCCATTTTTATCTTATATTCAAATCTCCATCCAGGACTGAGAATTTCAGGAATTTGACAGAGCTAACAAATCAGAAATCTGATAATTCCATAAAGCATAATTCTTTGAATAGAGATGAGACAAACTCCAAGAAATAGACCCGGTATAGTAAGCGAAAAGCTCTCTTTAATAGAATCTCTTATTCAACGCAAGGAATTCAAACAAGCTGTTGCGGAACTGAGAGATTTAGAAAATCAGACGGGGTTCGGCAGGTTTTGTGACGAATCCGGAGAATTCTATTATTTATTTGCCTTAGCCCTTCAGGGGGTGGGTAACTATGAAGAGGCGTTGAGCAAGGCAAAAGAATCTTTTGAAATTCTTAGAAATTCTTCGGAAAATGAAAAGCTTGCAAAGGTTCAGTTCATTAGCGGGATTATTTACTCGGATTTGGGAGATTTAACAAAATCAGAGTCAGAATTAAGAGACGCTTTAGCTATTTACAGAAGGATCAAAAACGAGAAGGGAATAATTGAGAGCTACAACGAGCTTGGTCGGATTCACTTCATTAGAACAGAATACAGTAAAGCAATTGAATATCTTAGGGAAGGTCTCTCCTACTGCAAAGAAATGAAAGATGATAAGAGGATCGCTCGTTTCTCAGGAAATCTTGGAAGAATATACCTGCGGATGGGCAAATGGAAAGAGGCAAAAGAAAATCTTTTACTCAGTCTCGAATCCAACAAATTAAATAATAATTTAATCAACATCTGCTGTTGCTATCTTTCTTTAGGCTATCTCTCCTATCTTATGCGAGATTTTTCGCAAGCCAATAAATATTTGGAAAAAGCCTTGAAGCTTATTTTTGAAAATAACTACACCCGTGAATTTGCTATCTACAGTGAGTATTCAGGGGAATTGGAATTTGCGCAAGGCAACTACGAGAAAGCCAAGAATCATTATATGAATTGCATAAGCAGGATGGAGGAGATTGCGCCTGAAAGCGACATGATCTCCCAAACCTATCGGCTTTTGGCAGAGCTACAAATTGCAGAAAAGCAATATGAGGAAGCCTTATCTTCTTGTGGGAAGGCTCTGAAGGTTGCCACAGCTTTAGGAGAGAAGATTGAGATTGGAGCGATTCATCGGGCATTAGGGCAGATTTATACAGCTAAGCGGGAAAAGGAAAAAGCCAAAGAGACCTTTGAAGAGGCTATATCTATCTTGGAGCAGATCGGGGCGAAGTTCGAGCTGGGCAAGACTTATCTGGAGGCTGGGAAATCTAACTGTTCTGATTTCTTTGATCGAGTCCAATATTTAGGCAGGGCTAAAGATGTATTTAAGGAGTTGGATTCGCAATATCATGAGGGTTTAGTCCAGTTAGCAATCTCAAAACTTTTCTTCGAGAACGAGGAATATGAGAAAGCGTTCTTATTTTTAAGAGATGCGGAGAAAATATTCAAAGATTTAAAAGAGGAGAAAGAACTATCCTCGGTTTTATCCTTCAGTAAAATCTTAGAGAAAGGCTCAGGCAAGTTTGAGAGCGCTATCGATGTAAAAAGTAGATACACTTTTTCTAACATCATCACCCGGAGCCAAAAGATACAGAAGATAATTGAAGAAGCTAAGAAGGTGAAGGACTCAGACCTTACCATACTTTTGGAGGGTGAAACCGGGACAGGTAAGGATTTGCTGGCTAAAACAATTCATTATGAAAGTAAAAGAAAGAATAAAAATTTTGTGGCGGCTCAATGTTCGGCGATTCCTGAAACCTTATTGGAGAATGCTCTCTTTGGTCATGTTAAGGGTGCTTACACTGGTGCCAATGAAAGCAGTGTGGGATTGTTCGAAGAGTCAGCAGGGGGAACTTTATATTTGGATGAGATCGCGGAGATACCTTTATCCACTCAAGTAAAACTCTTAAGAGCTATTGAAGAGAGGGAGATCACCCGGATAGGAGAGACCAAACCGAAAAAGATCGATGTGCGGATTATCTCCTCCACCTCTCGTGATTTGGCAGAAAGGGTCTCAAAAGATCTTTTCAGGGAAGATTTGTACTTTCGGCTAAATGCTTTAAGCTTCAAGCTTCCACCTCTAAGGGAGAGAAAAGAGGACATTGGTTTATTGACAAAGTATTTCCTCAAAGAAAATGGATTGGGTAAAGACGATCTAAAAGTTCTGGAAGAGCCAGAATTCCTCGAGCCAATCCTGAGATATGATTGGCCCGGAAACGTCCGGGAGCTAAAACACGAGATAGAAAGACTTTTTGCCTTAGCAATCACCAATGAGGGACTCAATTTAAATCTATTGAAAGAGAGGATGAAGAAATTGTCTGACAAGAAAGGGAAGCCATCTTTGTATGATCTGGTGGCTGAGTTCGAAAAAGAGCTGATAAGTAAGGCACTGAAGGAGAATGATTGGGTAATAACCAGGGCGGCTGAGGCATTAAAGCTTCATGAAGCCTCTTTAAGGACAAAACTAAAAAAGTATGGAATAAATAAACCGGAGACGTCTTAGAAGATCGTGTAAAATAGAAAAGCCTCCGTGCAAAAGCACGAATGCAGTTAATCCTTTTATGCCCAATGAATTAAGGGCTATTTTTTTATACTCCTTATTTCTCCTTTTCGTGTAGAATCACGAAAACAAGATCATAAACTTAGATTAAAACCTGCAATCTTAATTTATAACTTTTTCTTTTCCAACCACTTACCAGAAGGTAAGTGGTTTTTTATTTTCCGGCAAACTCTTTGCATACTTTCTCTCGTTAGTAGCCAATTTTAAAGTAGTTAGTTTTACCTCCTTCTTCTAAGGAAACCCTGTCCCGCCTTTGAGGTCCGTCCCCAGAGGCGGGATGGGGCAGAAAAGAGAAAGGAAGAGTTAACCGTTGACAAAGGAGGTGGGTTATGTTATAGTGATATAAAAAAGTAACTTATGACGTTTTTTGAGAGGCAGCCATGAAGAAACTATCAATCCTTTTGTTCGGTTTTATAATTATCTGCATCGGCGAGGACACCCGGGCAACAGATTTAACTGGTAAGTTCGCTCTTAGCGGAATGGGTGGTATATCCTATCTGATGGGGAACGGTTTTTCCTCTGAAGGCAAGATTAAAAACAACTACGGGTTCGGAGTAAGTCTGGAATATTTCTTCCTGAAGGAACTATCTGGAGGTTTAGCCTTAGTGTCCAATTCCTTTCAAGGTGACTGGATTAAATCGAGCTATCACCTAAGGGGTTGCTGTTACTCCACTGATTGGAATTGGACCAGCGTGAGCATCTTCGGAAAATTTGTTTTAGATCCTGAAACCAAAATTTCCCCTTATTTAAAGGGAGGAGTGGGGCTGTATATCCCCTGGATAAAAGATTGGTGGTATTATCCTCCTAACACCAGTTATACCCACAAATCTTACGGAAGAGGACAATTCGGTTGGTATTTCGGGGTGGGAATTCAATATCGGCTGAGCAAGAAAATGTTCCTTTCTTTGGATATTCCCCTCAATGTTATCTATACTGACGGTTTAGTTATCCACTGGATTGATCTTCCCCGTATGATGGAACGATACCACAAAATCTATGAGAAAAGCCACTATTTTAACTTCTTCGCTGGGGTCTCATTTCTATTTGGGACAAAAAAGAAGTAGAAAAAAACCGAACTTAAGGTAGAGAAAGGGAAAGTTCATGGAGCCTCAAGTAAAACTGGTTGAAAGGAGGGGAGCGATGAAAGAACTCATCTGGCTGGTAATGTGGGTTTTAATTTTATCCGGCACCTCATGTGAAAAGAAACTGCCAGTGGACTGTCCCGTTTTTCCTTATCAAAAAGATCACTGCCCAGCTGTATTCACAGATTCGTTGGGCAAAAAAACAATTGCCTATGAGTATGGTGGGGAACCTAAGCCTGATGATCCTTATTATAAGGCAGGTATCTATTTGTGTGATTTTGAGCAAAGAGAACCAAGATTACTTCTTCGTTCGTGGGGCTTGGGAATAAGTTTTTCTCCTGATGGCAATTGGATCACCTTTTCTGACCAAAGAATCTGGAAAATCAAAGTTAATGGAGATAGTCTGACTTTATTGGCGGCTGATGAAGAAGGTGGTTATTATTGTTTTCCAGATTGGTCGCCTGATGGCAAGCAGATTGCTTTCGACCTCGATTCTGGTCCAGAAAGAGGTATTTATCTAATGGACTCGGATGGGAAAAATCAACAATGGCTGAGTTTCAGTTTCACGGGACGTGATCCAGCTTGGTCTCCTGACGGAAACAAAATCTACTTTTCAAAATGGACTCCTAAGGATTCTACTGATACGACCCACTATGCTCAAGAGATCTTTTGTTATGACTTCTCCACTCAAAAGGAGAGGAGATTAACTTATCTATTTCGTGACTTTTTCAATATCTCTGAGCCATCCGTTTCCCCTTCAGGTGAAAAGGTGGTCTTCGCTATCCAAAAGCCCAGGAAATTACCACAAGTATGGATCATGGGGAAAAATGGAGAAAATCCAAGGCAGGTTACCAGCCAGGGAGGTTGTAATCCAGTTTTTGTTTCAGAGGATGAAATCCTTTACGCAAAAGTTACTTGGGGTGATGGGAGGTTGTGGCTAATCGGAACTGATGGTCAAAATGATAAACCGTTTTTAAAGAAATAGAAAGGGAAAATGCAAATGACAAGAAAAATTTTATTTTTAGGGATGATATTAGCCATCATTTTTGTTTATTCCGATACTTTGGCTAATGACCAAGGTTACAATGAAGTCATCGCTCGCTTATCTGGTGATTTTATAAAGTTACCCAAAGGTCAAACTCAAGCAAGCATTAAGGAGGTGGAAATCAGCTCATCTTCGCTCCATCAGCTATTTGTCGACCATGGAGTGGAAAGGTTAGCCAAAGCCTATCCAGATTTTACTGAGAAAGACACGGTCATCACCAGTGCTAAAGGTTTGAAGATTCAAGTAGGAGACCTTACCAAGGTCTTTCTCCTAAAATTTAAAGACCAGGAAAAGGCAGATCAATTTCTCCAACAAGTAAAAACCCCTCAGTCCCTGAAACGATTATCCTCTTTGGCTAATGACTTGACAGAAAGAAAGAATCTTGCTCATGTCGATGATGTCCGAAAAATAGTGGAAGAAATTAATAAGGGTCCAGAGATTCAAGAGATTATCAGGCAACACAACAAATATCCCGAAATCTCGGTGGCTGAACCCAATTATCCTGGTCAATACAACTCTACTACTCCCAATGATCCATGCTATCCCCAACAATGGGGTCTTCATGGCGAACCAGCTGGTATTTCGTGTGACATTGCATGGGACTATCAAAGGGAAGCCCCAAGCACAATAGCAATACTTGACCGCGCACTTTGCCCTCATAGGGATTTATATTTTATAGGAGATCAAGGAGGAGGACAATATGACCATGGCACAGCAGTGGCTGGTATAGTTGGGGCATTAACGAACAATAATCTTGATATTGCTGGGGTAGCCTGGGGTCCTCTGCTTAAGTCATATGACATAGGAAATGCCTCTTCCGCAGAAATTGCTAATGGTCTCTATCGGTCTGCGGGTCACAATATCGTAAACATTAGTGCTGGATCTTATAGTGAATCTTATGAACTGGGAGTAGCCATGAGAGATGTCTTAAATGGCGACGTTCTGGTGGTCTGCTCCGCTGGTAGCGATAACTCTTCTGCTGCATATTACCCTGCTTACTGGGGTTTTTCCGTAGGAGCAACCGGAGATGATGGTCAAGTTGTAAATTATTCCAACTCCAATCCGGATGTAGTTGCGCCAGGAGGAGATGGCACATCTGATTACCATGATATTATGACGCTCACCACAGTTGATCCGTGGCATAAGTGGGCTTCAGGAACATCAATGTCTGCTCCTTTTGCTACGGGAGTGGCTGGACTTACCTATGGTTATATGAGTGAGAATTTTGAGTATGTCTTGACCAGAAATGATATGGAGAGAATTTTGGAAATAACAGCTCGCGATATTAATGACCCAGGCTATGATGCGGAAAGTGGCTGGGGCAGAATCAATGCCGGCGATGCTCTGAAAAAGATTTTAAAAAGTGGTCCTTATCGCTTAGAACATCATCTAACTGCAAGTGGGCGAGATTGGGAAGAACAAAGTGGCTATTATAATATGGTCTTTATTGGCGTGCCGGGACTGGCTACCGGGGTGTATAAGGTCAAAAGATACACTTGTTACAAAAATGTCAACTGGCAACATCCCTGCCACGACGTCCCATATGTTTGGGGCAATGAAGCCTATTCCTGTGGTTATAGCGCTGCCTCTCCCAATTGGGGGAAAAATTGGTGTGACATTGTGGATGGAAGTGTGACTACAACCAGTGCCACCTTGAAAACCAATGTCTATCACGTCTGGGATTTCGAAAATAACGATTGTGGCTGGCATCCTTGTCAGCCTCATCAGGTCTCTTTCGATTATTCGGTCTTAGGTCGTTTCAATCTTTTTACTCCATCAATCTCATCACAACTAATTTATGATGGAGGAACCGACCATTATATCAGGATAACCTGGAGTGACTCAAACGAATATCATGATGGCTACCAGTTGTATCTTGAAGACGACGTTTACGCTCCAGAGATTGTGGAATTACCATCAGATTGTCACACTTATAACTATCATTGCCTTTGGGGTTCTTCTAATATTTATGCTAAGGTGAGAGCTGTCATCGGAGATTCATTGTTCTCAGCTTGGAGTAATTTAACTACTACCCGCAATGCTCCTAATAGACCATCAGACTTGAGCGTATCTGTTAAGGGTGTCTGTGGCTGGCCAGTCTATGCCAAGTTAACTCCTGATGCTGTGGATAATGCTTTATGCGATGGTGAGGTTGAAGAATATTGGGTCTCTGCGGATAGCTCACTTAATTTAACCGTTGCCCCGGGGCACGATGATGATCCTCCTCCTTGCTTCCCGACCAATGAAATCAAAGTGACTTGGGATACCCCAGAAAATCAGGTTGGGGAGCCGGATTATTACAAGGTCAGGTTGTTATTCTATACTAGCCCGCCAAGTGTTTTCTATGTAGGTCCGGTCTATGGTCACAGCATTGAGTTTTGCACATGGCCCAACTGGGAGCAACGTATTAGTGTCGTGGCTTATAAATACGGTCTCCACAGCAACGAAACAGAAGAGATGAAGATAATCAAAACCGGTTCTACAGTAATATGTAATGACTATCCCTTTGGAAAGTCGAGTCCTGAAGGCGGACATGAAACCCTCAGTGATAACTACAACTTAACACCCACTCAATTCTCGCTCTTCCAGAACTATCCTAATCCATTCAATCCAGAAACAGACATCTCTTACACGTTACCGCAAGATTGCCATGTTCAGCTGACTATTTACAACATGCTGGGTCAGCAGGTAAAGGTCTTAGTCGATGAGCAACAAATAGCTGGATTTAAAACAGTTCATTGGGATGGCAGAGACGAAAGTGGTAATGAACTTGCCAGCGGAATCTACTTTTATCGTCTCCAGACAGGGGGGTATAGTGAAGTGAGAAAGATGATATTGGTGAAATAGCATCCTATAATCAGAGAAGAGAATATTTTCTGCACCAGTAGTCCTTCAACAAATATGCCTCAGTCATTGAAGAGTGGGGCATATTTTTCATAAGTTCATACTTTCAAAAGTAATTGGTTCTACCTTCTTCTTCTAAAGGAAGCCCTGTCCCGCCTTTGGGTCCGTCCCCAGAGGCGGGATGGGGCAAAGAGAAAGGGAAGATCAAAAATGAAATCTTGTTAGCGCTTGCATTTCTTTCCTCTTTTTACTCCTTTTCCCCCGCTTTTAGCGGGGGATCCCGCTCTGCGGGACAAGTAAAGTTAGTTTGAGCCCCAGCACGTCCCCACCAAGCTCCGCCCTTGCTTAGCCCATAGTGAGGGCGGAGCCGAAAATGAAAGGAAGAAGGAAAAGAAGAAGATGGCAACATAATCCATTTTAATCGTTGACAAGGAGGTGATGTGGTATTATTATAAAATTGAAGAATTCGAAAAATTTAAAACTAAAAACTAAGGTTGAAAATCCCGCCAACGGCGGAGAGGAGGTAAGATGAAAACCCAAAAAC
>JALHUP010000333.1 GCA_022866585.1 Candidatus Zixiibacteriota bacterium
ACCGCCAACTGTTCGGTGGTGGTATCCTCTGAGGAGGTAGCATCGCCAGTGGTTTCTAATCCCGATTCTCTAATTGTGATGAATGAGCCTTCTCTTGCCAGATTCGAGCCAGCGTTGAAGCCCAATGGTCTTCTTTTGATAAATAGTTCCCTGGTCGCAAGCCAGCCCAAAAGAGTCGACATAAATCAGGTTATGATTTCTGCCAACCAAATAGCTGAGGAAATCGGGTCGATTAAATGTGCCAACATGGTGATGATTGGAGCACTATTAAATCATACTAAAGCGGTCTCTTTAGAAAGCGTCATAAAAACTTTGCCCAAGGTTTATCCTCACGCAAAAAAAGAGATACAGGACATGAACGTGGAGGCTTTAAAAAGAGGTGCTGAGTTGTAACTCGCTGGCGCCATTCAATATCCTTAAAGATACCAACGCATAAGAGAACTATAATTGCACTTCTTGAGAGTGGTTTTATAAAATCAAAAAAGCGTCCTGATATCCATCGGGACGCTTTTTTGATATTCACTATTTGTATTGGTCACTTTTGTCTGAATTTCTGCCGAAGGCGGGATTTGAACCCGCATGCCCAACGGGCACTGCGCCCTGAACACAGCGTGTCTGCCAATTCCACCACTTCGGCTTTAGCATAAATATAACTCGATTCGAGTTTTTCGGCAAGGATTATTTTGAATGGACTAAAAAAATCTTGTCTCAAGACCCAGAATTCGGGCAGTGGGCAATCTTTTGGAGCGTCAAGTTTTAACTTGGCCTGACTCCGGTCGAACCCAGATACCTCAGTTGAAAATTTCCTTGCCACAGTGTTTCAGCTATGATATATTTGACAGGTATGCAAAAGGATAAACAGCAGATCAAGATAATTTCGACCAACCGAAAAGCTCATCATCTTTATCATATCCTGGAGAGCTATGAAGCAGGAATTGCATTGGTGGGGACTGAAGTTAAATCGCTGAGGTTGGGAAGGGCGAATCTAAAGGACAGTTATGCCATGGTAAAAGGGGGAGAGGTCTATCTTCACAATCTGTACATCAGCCCTTATGATCCGGCCAGCCGTTTTAGCCACGATCCCACTCGCACCCGGAAACTTCTTTTGCACAGAGCGGAGATTAAAAGGCTTTTGGGGAAGACGGTGGAAAGAGGATTGACCTTAATTCCTCTGAAGCTTTATTTCAAGGGAAAAGTAGCTAAGGTGGAGCTGGCTTTAGCTATGGGAAAGAAAATCTACGATAGAAGAAAAGATATCAAAGATAGGGAAGTGCAAAGGGAATTGCGCCGAGTATTGAAAGAAAGACAACGTTAGGGGAGAGTTCTTCGAAGCTCGTCTAACGGTGACGAAGCCCGTATCGAGGCTTGAAGCTCGAAGCCCTCATAAATGCGTTCTGCCTGGAATAAGTAACTTTCCGAGCTTCGAGCTTCGAATACCCGAGTTTCGATACCAGCCTCGCTAACGATAAACGACAGACGAATTTCATGCTTCCGTAAATTTTCTTGAACAACCTTCGATGAAAAAACCTCTGATGAGACGATCACCGATTCCAAATTACCAAGCCCCCATTGGAATTTTTGATTCCGGTGTGGGTGGATTAACCGTGGCAAAAAAAATTTTCCAGATTTTGCCCAAAGAGGATGTAATCTATTTTGGTGATACCGGAAGATACCCTTATGGACCAAGATCGAAAGAGAGCGTAAAAAAATTTTCCCTCCAGAATATGAATTTCCTTTTGAGCCAAAAAGTCAAATGCGTGGTGGTGGCATGCAATACCGCCTCCGCTTTAGCTCTAAATGATATAGAAAGAGATTATAAAATCCCGATGGTCGGGGTGGTAAAGCCGGGAGCTTTTGCATCGGTTAAAGCTACCAAGAATGGAAAAATAGGGGTGATCGGAACTTTGGGAACAATCTCCTCAGGTGCATACGAAAAAGCCATCCATGAAATTGATCCCCAAAAAAAGGTATATTCCGCTGCTTGTCCTCTGTTTGTGGCACTGGCTGAGGAAGGCTATATAGACAAAAAAGCCACATATTTGATAGCTCAAGAGTATCTTGACCCTTTGATACAGAAGAAAGTGGACACTTTGGTTTTGGGATGCACTCATTATCCTTTATTGAAAAATGTCATCTCAAAAATTATGGGAAAA
>JALHUP010000334.1 GCA_022866585.1 Candidatus Zixiibacteriota bacterium
ATTGTTCTTTCCGGAATATCGTGATTTAGAGGAATCGGAGCGGATAGCTCTGGAAGAGGAAGGTTATTCCAAATATTTCTTGAGCCTGGATAAGCTCACTGGTGGCTATACCAGCCGGACGGACTTCTTGAAATCCTACGCCTTATTTTTGGATTTACACTACAAAGACTTCAGTTTTTTGTCCAAACTTTCCGATCGGAACAAAGGCGTGCCTTCGGGCTATTACGGCTCTGTTTTCAACACCGACAAAAACAGGATGGAGGAGAGGTTTAATTTTCTGGAGCTGAAATATCAAAAGCCCTTTTCCAGCAAGCACAAATTCATGGGAAGGGTTTATTATGATGATTATTACTTTGCGGATTACATACTCTATAATTACTTCTCTGACCCGGAGGAAGAGTATGAAGATCCGCCTTATCTTCCTGGTCCAGTGTGGATGGACAAGGGGACGGATAAATTCTGGGGCACGGAACTACAATTTGATCTTCGTGTGTCATCTAATCAAAGACTGATCTTGGGAGGTGAGTTCCAGGATCATAAGGTGGAGCAACATTCTGGAGAGACAGATAAGTCCGAAGAAAGGATCGAAAGAGAAGTGACTCCTGAGGTGGTAAGAAGGTCAGACAAGAACATCTTCAATCTATATGCCCAGAATGAATACCATCCCATAAGAGAGCTGAACCTCGTTCTTGGCTTGCATTACAACAAAGACACACATTGTCAAGGAAGAGTTACGCCCAAATTGGGTTTGATCATTTTTCCTAAAGAGAAAACTGCCTTCAAGCTTCTTTACGCCCAGGGTTTCAGAGCTCCAACCATATATGAAAGGACTTTTGACGATGCCACGTATTATATCGGAAATGAGAGGCTGGTTCCGGAAGAGATCAAAAGCTATGAATTTGTATTTGAGAAATACATGCCCTGGGTGAGAATCGTGACTACTTTTTACATGAATGAAGCAAAGAAGATAATAACTCAGGAGACGGTGGATTCATCAGATCCAATCCATCCTGGTGGCACCTACGAGGAAGAGGTGTTTCAATATCAGAACGTTGAAAAAGTTGAGGCAAAGGGGGTGGAATTTTCTATCGAGAGAAGCCTGAAAGAGAGATGGGGTGGATTTTTTAATTTCTCATACAGCCTGACTAAAGACACACAAACGGGACTGAGGCTTTCCAATTCCCCTGAAGTCTTATCTAATCTGGGTCTGAATTACAATTGGATAAAGAATAGATTTTGCACTGCCTTAGAACTTCGATACGTGGACAAAAGAAAGGCTTACGACGGGACGATCGCTGGATCGTATGTTTGCACCAACCTTTCTTTTGTCGTCAAGAGAATAGCGGGAATGTTCGACTTATCTCTTTATATCAGAAATCTATTTAATACAAAAATCTATGATCCCATTTTTGAGGATTACTATCCGGTAGTGCTCATGAAGCAAGATGGAAGAACTTTAAGCATAAAAGCAAGCTGGGGTCTTTAACCGGACGGGTATACAGCAAAGTCAATTCTAATTTTCGAAGCATAAAAAATGGGGACAAAAAGAAAATCGTCTCACACCAGAA
>JALHUP010000335.1 GCA_022866585.1 Candidatus Zixiibacteriota bacterium
ATCCTATGATTTTGAGGAGAAAAACAGAAGGAACTGACCAAACGACTTAGAGGTTGAGTAACTGGAGACGATCGCTCCAGGCTGTGCTTTTATTGGGTGGTTATCCACGATTTCTGCCCATCATTATTGATTAGCACCTCCTTTCGAAAGGCTGTCCAAATGGATAGCCTTTCCCTTTTATGATTCTTTAAGCGAGTCCTTTAATTGTTTGCGTCCACTGATTTAAAGGCAGACTCTTTTATCTCTTTCCTTAACTTCTGCGTAGGCCTGCCTTAGGCAGGCCAGCCAAGCCGTGAAGGCTTGGCTACGCTATCGTCCCCAGATTCATAAACCAAAAAGTCTAAAAATGCTTATCTTTTACGATCCAATTTCTTCTACCCCTTCATGTTAACTACCCGGTTAATAGCTTTTCCATACTCATGACTTTGGACGCATCCCTTTTCCACTTATGTGAATATAGGGATAAAAATAGACAATCCCTAAATTTGTGTGTAAATTTCTGTCTTGAGTCGCAAGACAAGTGAGCTTGCGAGCTACCCGACCCCCATGCTAACCAGACGCGTTACGGGGCAAGGATACCCCGCTCTAACAAGGAATATTCTATAACCTATTTCTTCTCCATGCCACGCATTTCTACTTTCTTGTATCCCGCCGGGATTTCAAAAAGAGAAGCGTCCACACCTGAGGTCGATATACTTTGGGTCTCGGTGGTCATCTCCAAAACGGTCTTGGGACCCTGCTGAGCCTGAGCTTTTTCCTGCTCTTCTTTTTGTTTCTGCTCTTCTTTCTTTTTTGTCTCTTCTTTAGCTTTCTTCTTGAACAGACCACCCAAAGCGGACTTCACACCCTTTTGTTCTGTTGTCGGTGTCTCTTCCTCTTGTGCTGTTTGTTGTTGGGCCGTGTCTTTTACCTGAGCTTCTGCCTTCGCTTTGTCTTGAGCGTGGGTAGTCGTCACAATGGAAAAAGTCGATGCCAAAGGATACCCGTTCAGCTCTTTAAGCTTCTCTTGCAGTTTCTTCATGGCATCGGCATACTGATTCAAAAGCCCAGCCATAGGTCCCCCTTCGGCAAATCCTAACTTTTCCGCCATCTTCAAGTCGAAATCGCGCAGCTCCGACGGAACCTTATCAACCGGCACCATCCAGAGATCATTCTTCACCCAGGTGGTGTCTGTTACGTTCCCAATAGTATCCTTGATTTCACTCCGCATGGTTAAGATCACCCGCTCACATTCCAATCCAGAGATGGTTTTTTTCTCCCCGGTTTTGTTCACTTCAACACTTGAGCTAAGCTTCTCCATGGCTTTGCGGAGTGAGTCTGCTTGTGCTGGATTAAATAGTCCACCTAAGGACCCCATGGACTCCATCATTTTTCGCATCTGCTCAAAGGTAAGCTCCGTGTAGGTCTTTTTGTCAGAGTCAAGCGTCCAGATGAGTTCTTTGTCCAATCGAGTAATGGAGGTTGCCTCTTTGGCGCCTTTGTTCATCAAACTGGAGAACTTGCCTGAAAATTTGGTGGTTCCTTTGGTGCATTCCTTGTCCCCGGAGATCATCAGTTTTTCTGTGGTTTCAAAAGCTCCGAATCCACCGAAGCCACCCGATTTAACCAATCTTTGGACGGTGACGTCCGAACGCACCGTGCCCACCGCGAAAAGCACCAGGGCTACTGCTACGATCAGACTTGCCAGATACCATCCTGATCGGTTTTTGAAGGTTTTGGACATAACTCCTCCTTTCAGTTAGTTTTGTTTATATACTCATTCGTTTCACCAAATTAATATGGGCGAGTTTTGAACCAGAAGTTGTAAGGATTATCCAAAGTGCCACCATACATATCCTTTGCATTGGTATCGATGGTCACAGTGTATTTCTCATTAGTAGCCAGCATAAAATCGGGATAAAACTCTATATATTGTTGGGTATACCAAATAAACTTCCCGACGACATCTTTCAGTTTGGAATCCACCATCTTGAAAGCTAAAATTACAGACTCTACATCCATATCGGTATTGAAAATGATCGAGACATGCGCATTTTGAGACACCCAGGTCTCTTTGTGTGCCGGTTTGGTGGAAAGTATTCTGATTGGCTCTGTGATGAATGAAAACTGGTATGGTTTAGACAATCTTATTCCTTCAACGTCTGACGCAGTAGTGTCAATTGTAACCTGATAGCGGGTATTAGTTGCAAACAGATTCCATGGTATGAACTCTAGTAGAGTAGAACCATAGATACCCTTTCTCTCATAGGAGTACCAGAAAAAATCGCCTTCTACCAAGGGCTGGACATGAAAAGCATCTTCCACACTTTTTCTGTCCATGTCTCTACGAAAAATAATCCTGATTGGATCGTTAGGTCTTACCCCTTCTGCTCCGTTCGGTGGTGAAACAGAGAGAACCAAATCATGTATCGAGGTAAGAAAAATAGTATCCACTGAGACGGTTGCCCCACCCGTTACTGAAATGTATGGCTTGGACTGGTAGTCAAAGTATCCTTCGGCTTCCACCAAAAGAGAATATGTGCCGATGGGAAGATCGGTGAGCTTGAAATAGCCAGTCGTATCGATATAAGTCGAAGCGATCTTCACCCCCAAGTAAGCAGTAACCTTCGCTTCTGAGTCTGAAGGATGCACCAAACCTACAATAGCTCCCTTGTCGGGCGAGGTATAATAGTTATTTGTTATGGTCTTCTTGGAACAGTTAACGATCATGAGCGACCATATCGCCACATAAATCAAAACTTTCTTCGTCATTTGTCACAACCTCTTTAAAAAGTTTTTAATTGATATGTTGGAAATTTTTGTTATGGATTTTATATGGACTATCCTAACTCTTTCTCGTTTGTTTAATCCGTTTCATCTGTTGACCTACTTATCGTCTACCACCTCAAAATCCGCATCCACTGCCCCTTCTTTTCCTTTCTCCTCTTTCTTCTCTTCCTTTTTCTCCTCTCTGGGTGGCTCGCCAGATGTGGCTTGTTGCTGGGTGGAGGCTTGTTTATACATCTCCTCGGCGATCTTGTGGGATGCTTGCATTAACTCGTCAATTGACTTGTTGATCTGCTCAGCACTCTCACCACGCATCGCCTCTTTAACCCTTTCAATCTTTTCCTCAATCTTCTTTTTCTCATCTGAGGAAACCTTATCCCCATAATCTCTCAAAGTCTTCTCATTGGTGTAGATCATCTGATCTGCTTTGTTTCGTGCCTCCACCAAAGCTTTTTTCTTCTTATCCTCCTCTGAGTGTGCCTCCGCATCCTTTACCATCTTTTTGATCTCTGTTTCAGAAAGCCCGCTGGAGGCTTGTATTTTTATGCTCTGCTCTTTGCCCGTGCCCAAATCCTTGGCTGAGACGCCAACTATGCCATTGGCATCAATATCAAACGCGACTTCGATCTGAGGAATTCCCCGTGGTGCAAGCGGAATTCCGACCAAATCGAATCTTCCCAGAGTGCGGTTATCGATAGCCATCTCCCGCTCCCCTTGAAGAACGTGGATGCTCACCGCAGGTTGATTATCCGAGGCGGTGGAGAAAATCTGACTTTTTCTGGTAGGGATAGTGGTGTTCCTTTCGATCAATCGGGTCATTACTCCTCCTAAGGTCTCGATACCCAAAGAGAGTGGCGTAACGTCAAGCAAAAGCACATCTTTCACTTCGCCGGACAAAACTGCGGCTTGAATGGCCGCACCGACTGCCACCACCTCATCCGGATTGACTCCCTTGTGCGGCTCCTTGCCGAATAGATTTCTTACCACATCCTGAACTTTGGGCATTCGGGTCTGTCCACCCACCAAAATAGCCTCGTCGATCTCTTCAGGCGAAAGCTTAGCATCAGCTAAAGCTTTCTTACAAGGTTCTACGGTCCTTTGAATCAAGTCATCCACCAATTGCTCTAACTTGGCACGGGTCAAAGTCAAATCCAAATGTCTGGGTCCGCTCGCATCAGCGGTGATGAAGGGAAGATTTATATTAGTCTGCAAAGTGGTGGAAAGCTCGCATTTTGCCTTTTCTGCCGCTTCTTTCAATCGCTGCAAAGCCATCTTATCCTTTCTCAAATCAATCCCATATTGTTTCTTGAACTCATCTGCCATCCAATCTATCACCCTTTGGTCAAAATCATCTCCGCCCAAGTGAGTATCCCCGTTGGTCGACCTTACCTCGAACACCCCTTCGCCCAATTCCAAAATGGAAATATCAAAAGTCCCTCCACCTAAATCAAAAACCGC
>JALHUP010000336.1 GCA_022866585.1 Candidatus Zixiibacteriota bacterium
AAAATCAATCGCCCGGAGGCTTTGAATGCATTGAACACCGAAATCCTGCTTGAGCTTAGCAAAGCCATGCACAATCTGAGCTTCGAGAATGAAAATGTTAGGGTTATAATATTGACTGGCGAAGGCAAAGCCTTCGTGGCAGGGGCGGATATAGCGGAGATGAGTGATATGCGCGCCCTTAAAGCCAGAGAATTCTCCCATTTGGGGCAAAGAGTTTTTCATTTCATTGCTACTCAAGAGAAGCCGGTTATTGCCGCAGTTAATGGATTCGCATTAGGAGGTGGCTGCGAATTGGCTTTAGCCTGCGACATAAGAGTTGCCTCGGATAAAGCCAGGTTTGGTCAGCCCGAGGTTAATCTGGGGATAATTCCCGGATTCGCAGGCACACAGAGGCTGTCCAGATTGGTGGGAATTGCCAAAGCCAAAGAGTTAATTTTTACAGGCGATATAATCGATGCACAAACGGCGCATTCCATCGGTCTGGTCAATCAAATTGTCCCAGCCGACCAGCTTTTGACCTTTTGCATCGACTTAGCCAACAAGATCGCCTCCAAAGGACCGACAGCAGTGAAGTTAGCCAAAACCGTAATCAACAAAGGAATTCAGGCTGACCTATCCACCGGCAGCTCCTATGAAGCGGAAGCCTTTGGTCTATGTTTTGCTACCGGCGAACCCAAGGAGGGAATATCCGCCTTTTTGGAAAAAAGAAAACCGAATTGGTAGCTTCTAAAACCTCACCCTCTTAGTCCCCCTCTCCATGAAATGGAGAGGGGGAGATAGGGGGAGAGGTATAATCCAATAATCTGTTGGGAATTCACCTTAATGGAGATATTTGATTCATTAACCGAGGGTGAGCACGAGCAGGTGGTCTTCTGGTCAGATAAGGTTGCTCGTCTGAGGTCGATTATCGCTATCCACGATACCACTTTGGGTCCCGCTATTGGCGGAGTTCGGATGTTTCCCTATAAGTCCGAAGATGAGGCTTTAAAAGACGTCCTCCTTTTGTCCAGGAACATGACCTACAAAGCCGCGGCGGCGGGCATAAACCTGGGCGGTGGCCAAGGGGTGATCATCGGCGATCCCAATAGGGATAAAAATGAGCTGACCTTACGATCATTTGGTCGTTTCGTGAAAAGTTTGAATGGTCGGTATATTACTGCCGAGGATGTGGGAACCACGGTGGAAGATATGGAGATCGTCAAATACGAAACCAAATGGGTTACCGGGCTCTCGAAGGCTTTAGGTGGAGGAGGCGATCCGGGTCCGGTAACTGCAATCGGAATAGTTCACGGGCTTTTGGCTTGTGTGGAGAAAATCTTTGGCAAAAAATCGCTGGAAGGGGTTTCGGTGGCTATTCAGGGATTGGGGAATGTGGGATCGAACCTGGCAGAGCTTTTGTTTAAGGAGAAATGCAAGCTCTTTGTGGCTGATTTAGACCCCCAAAAAGCTAAAGAAATTCAAGAAAAATTCAATGCCGAAATTATTGCTCCGGACGAAATATATGATGTGGAAGCGGACGTTTTTTCCCCGAATGCTTTAGGTAGCATCATTAATGATCGGACCATAGACAGATTGAAGGTGAAGATAGTCGCAGGAGCGGCCAATAATCAATTGGAAGATGAGAGGCACGGAGACATTCTTCACGCAAAAAAAATCCTTTATGCCCCGGATTTCGTCATCGGGGCAGGCGGACTGATCAATGTGGTAAATGAGCTTCAAGGTTACCAGCGTGATAGAGCCGAAAAGCAGGCAAGGGGGATCTACAATCTTTTGTCCAAGGTTCTGGATAAATCGGAAAAGGAGAACGTCCCTACTTACAAAGCCGCAAATCTTCTGGCAGAAGAAAGAATCAACCAGGTGAAAAAGTTCAAGCAGAGACACGAATAAAGCAATCAATTCTCTCTCCCCTCCGGGGAGAGAGATAGAGTGAGGGGGATATTTTGGGAGTTAAGGCGTAAGCCTTTTATAACTCTTACATTAAGAAATTTTTATGGCTCACAAAATCCTAAGCATCAACCCCGGCGCCACCTCCACTAAAGTAGCTCTATATCAAGATACCAAGCCTATAAAGGTTGAGGTGATAAGGCATTCACCCGAAGATCTCTCCGCCTTTAAGCAAACGCTGGATCAGCTTGACTACAGAAAGGGATTGATCCTCAAATTTTTGGAACAGAATAAGGTCAAGGTTAACGATCTTTCTGCAGTTGTGGGCAGGGGAGGTCCTTTTAAACCTTTGGAAAGTGGCACTTATCTCGTTAACGAAAAAATGCTCTCCGACATAAAAACGGGCAACGTTCAGGCGGATCATCCTTCCAATTTGGGGGCTTTGATTGCCCATGAGCTTACCAAAGATACCAACATTCCCGCTTTCATCGTCGATCCGGT
>JALHUP010000337.1 GCA_022866585.1 Candidatus Zixiibacteriota bacterium
TAATTAGTCTAAATTCAAAGTTTTCCAATTTGATCTCAAGAAATAAAAGAACGCGAGACAAGTCTCGCTACTCCGGCAGAAGCGGGAAATGTCGATCTTAGAAAATCTATTTACTCAAATCTTTCCCTTAGTATATCCATATGTTCCCAAGGGCTGAGATAAACCCCAATACTGTTGGGCTTTGGTGCAATATGCCACCGGTTTCAATTTGGCGATATCGGGTCTTCCTCTATCATCCAGATATTCCGAATCTATATGTGCGGCTACGATCTCTCCGATGAAAAGATCGTGAGATCCTAAACTTAATGTATTTTTGACCACACATTCAAGATTAATCGGACATTCCTTAATTAAAGGAGCATTCACCTTTTTCCCTTTAATCGGAGTGAGTTTGGTCTCCTTAAATTTGTCCACGCTTTTTCCCGATTTTGTCCCGCAATAATCGGTTTGCGGAAGCAGGTTCTCGGTTATGACGTTGATCACAAACTCCTTCGATTCAGAGATGATGCCATGCGAAAACCGTCCTTTTCTTATGGCTATGGCTATCATGGGAGGCTCAGAACAGGCAATGCCGGACCAGGCGATGGTGATGATATTAGGCATCTCGTCTTTTTTTTGACAGCTCACCATCACCACCGGCATGGGAATCAGCATGGTCTCCGGTTCCAACAATTTTTTCGGCATATTTTTCTCCAACAAACTATTATTGTTTTTTTTCCACTATAGTGGCACGAAGTCTGTGTCTCGCGACCTCACCCCCTACCCCCTCTCCATTTTATGGAGAGGGGGACAAAAGGGGGAGAGGTAGGAACGTGTCTTCGGCTCTCAGATGGGACAGGGATTTAACCCTTGCCCCATCATTAATCTCAAATCTCCACCACATCTTCGCCGGAAAAAGTATCCACCTGGCTTAGAAGCTCGGTCAGTCTATCTTTGAGGGTTTGGGTTATTTTTCCAAACATCTCCTCTGCCTCCTGGGGAGTTTGACATTTGAAGGAAAAGCTTATCTCATCCAGCCTTCTGGTTCCAAGACCGTCGGTGGTGAAGTCCACAAAAGGCATCCCGAATTTCTCGATCCCCTGGACTTCTTCCTCATTGAAATCGACATTCTCAAAACAGATGTGATATTCACCGCCCCTTAACAGTTTTTTTACTTTTAACCTCATCTTACCTCCATTTAAGATTTTTATTTGTGGTGCCTTTCATTGGTAGTTGCTCGATCTATCGAGCTTGAGTTTGCCCAATAAATTGGGCAACTACATGTTAATTAAGGATTAAATCAAAAGTTTCTTTTATACTTTTAACCCCAGTGATCTTAATGTTGAATTTTTGATTCAAGGTTTTCAAGTTTCCTTGCGGAATGATACAGTTTTCAAACCCTAATTTTTCCGCTTCCTTTATCCTTCTTTCTATCTGGTTTACCGCACGCACCTCCCCACCCAATCCCACCTCGCCCACCAAAACAGATTTGCTATCTGCGGGGACGTCTTTGAAACTGGAAGCCATGGCGACCGTAGTTCCCAAGTCCATTGCCGGTTCTTCGATTTTAACCCCTCCCGCCACGTTGACAAATACGTCAAAAGCTCCCAGGCTTATATCTGCTCTTTTCTCTATTATAGCTAAAAGCAAAGCCAATCTTTTGTAATCAATTCCGGAGCATACCCTTTGGGGCATGCCATAGTTGGAGGGAGAGACTAAAGCTTGCAATTCCAGAAGCAGAGGTCTGGTTCCTTCCAAACTGCATACCACCACAGACCCGGGTATGTTTTTTGGTCTTTCGGACAGAAACAAAAGAGAAGGATTCTCCACCTCCTCCAGCCCGTTCTCCTGCATCTGAAAGATGCCAATTTCATTGGTTGAACCGAAACGATTTTTGACGGTTCTTAAGATTCTGTAAATATGATTTTTTTCGCCTTCGAAATAAAGAACTGTGTCCACCATATGCTCCAAGACCTTGGGTCCGGCAATGGATCCATCTTTGGTCACATGACCCACCAGAAAAACTGAACTTCCCGTTTCCTTGGCGAAGTTAATGAAATTATGTGCACATTCTCTGATCTGGCTGATACTTCCCGGAGTGCTTTCCAAATTTTGCGTGTAAGTGGTCTGAATTGAATCGATCACCACCATAAAGGGAATATCTTGTCTTAAGACTTCTAAAATTAAATCAAGGTTGGTCTCGGTCAAAATCTCGATTTTATCCGGGGTGATCTTTAGCCTTTCCGCTCGCAGTTTAATCTGCTTTAAGGATTCTTCTCCAGTGATATACAAAACTTTGTCATAACCTGAGGCGATCTTTTCGGATATTTGCAGAAGCAGAGTCGATTTGCCGATTCCCGGATCTCCACCTACCAGGATAACCGATCCCTTGACGATCCCTCCTCCCACCACCCGGTCGAACTCTTTCATGCCAGTCTTGACCCGATCTTCATCTTGAATATCCACCTCACCTAAGGGGGTGGGAGCAATTTTTTGTTTGGCATAAGCTTTTTTGTGCTTGGTTACCCTCTCCTCGATCATGCTGTTCCAGGTGCCGCAATCCGGACATTTTCCCACCCAGCGCAAGGAGTGATGACCACAGGCCTGACAGATGTATACGGTTTTTATTTTGTCTGATGAAAGCATATATGATTCAGTTTCTAAATTTGCCAGAGGTTAGAAGATTATCAAATCAAACACATGAAACGCTCAAATTTTTCATTCCCTTTAATTTTTCTTTCACCTCGGTGCATACAGACCCCTCTCCCCTTTGGGGAGAGGGCAGGGTGAGGGGGTCTCGACGACTGACACTTCTAATTTTTCAAATTTAAATGCCATTGAGACCTCCTATGGTTTTGCTGCGGACGGCGGACGGCCGACGGCGGACGTCTTTACAACGCCGGAATCGGACCCTGGGCGCTCCCTTCGATAAACTGCCTGACTACTGGATGATCAGTATTTTTAGTCTCCTCCGGGGTGCCGATAAAGATGATCTTTCCATCATATAACATGGCGATCCGATCCGCTATCTTATAGGCTGAAACTATATCGTGGGTGACTGCGATAGAGGTGATGGCAAGCGTGTTTCGCAAGTTAATGATTAGTTCATTTATCACGTCTGCCATGATCGGGTCTATGCCGGTGGTAGGCTCATCATAAAGAACATATTCCGGATCCATGGCGATTGCTCGAGCTAGTCCTACCCTTTTTTTCATTCCACCGGAAAGCTCAGCCGGCTTTTTCTCTTCAATCCCGGAGAGCCCCACAAGTTTCAGAGTCTCTCCTACCTTCTTTTTTATTTCCGCCTCTGGCATTTTGGTATGCTCCCTTAAACCCAATCCCACATTTTCGTCCACGGTCATCGAATCAAACAGGGCGGAGGCTTGAAAAAGCATTCCGAATTTCTGCCTGAGTTTATTTAATTGACCCTCATTAGACGAGGTTATATCTTCACCATCTACCAAAATCTTTCCCCGGTCGGGTTTTAGCAGCCCGATGATATGTTTCAAAAGGACACTTTTCCCACAGCCACTCCTTCCGATGACCACCATGGTCTCGCCCTTTTGGATGGTCAGATCCACTCCCCTTAAAACCTGATTTTCTCCAAAGTTTTTGTGAACGTCTTTGATTTCTATCATGATTCAGGATTAATGATTAATAGCGTATGACCTATTATAGATAACCTGAAATTTCTCAGCCAAAAAGTATCGAAGCCACCACGTAATCCGAGATCAAGATCAACCCCGAGGATATAACCACTGCCCGGGTGGCTGATCTGCCTACTCCTTCGGCACCACCCGTGGTTTTGAACCCTTGATAGCACCCGATGATGGAGATTATACTGCCAAAGACGAAAGCTTTTAAAAGTCCGGAGGTTAAATCCATCATTTTAAAAAAGTCTTGTAAACCATTCAAAAATACGTGCGGTGAGACATGGAGCGAAACAGCCGATACTCCTAATCCTCCCAGTATAGCAATGGTGTCTGCAAAGATGGTGAGGACCGGAAGCATAACGAGTCCGGCTATGAATCGAGGAACGACTAAATATTTTACCGGATCCAAAGCCAAAGTTTCCAAAGCATCGATTTGTTCGGTGACTTTCATGGTGCCCAATTCAGCCGCTATTGCCGCCCCCACTCTCCCCGCCACCACCAAAGCGGTCAAAACGGGCGCAAGTTCGACCATTACCGCCTTACTTACGGCTGTGCCTATATACCGCATGGGGACGTAATCCGATATTTGGTAAACCGCCTGAACTGCGGACACCCCCCCGGTGAAAACGGAGACCAAAGCCACCAGAGGAAGAGAGTTTACCCCCATCAGAAGCATCTGCTCAGAGGTGAGTCGGAATCTCCGAAAAACAAAGGGCAGACCCAGAAAGACTCTTTTGATCAAAATTGCCAGCCCGCCCACATCCTCAAAGAATGTGAGGGTTTTCCTCCCCACCAGCCTGAAGGCGTTTTCTTGAGTGGTTAGAAATCTCGTTTTTTTTCTCCTTTTTAAGGTTTAAGGTCAAAGGTCTAAGGTTAAAGGTTTAAAACCTTTCACCTTTCACCTTTCACCTTACACCTTCTTAGAATGGTATCTCCTTATGTATAAACTCCATGTTCTCAAATCTGGCGTAATCTTTTATGAAAGTCAGTCGCAGGTCTCCGGTGGGACCATTCCGGTGTTTGCTCAGAATGATCTCAGCCACTCCTTCACTGGGAGCTCCATCTTTGAATTTTTCTATGCCGTAGAATTCGGGACGATAGACGAAAATCACCACGTCCGCATCCTGTTCGATGGCGCCGGATTCCCGTAAATCAGCCAGCAGGGGTCTTCTGTCTCCGCCTCGATCCTCCACCTTTCGGGAAAGTTGAGAAACCGCGATTACCGGAATGTTAAGCTCTTTGGCTAATCCTTTTAATGATCTGGAGATCATGGAGATCTCCTGTTGTCTGGACTCTGTGTTTTTGGGTCCCTGCATAAGCTGTAAGTAATCCACTATAATCACTCCCACATCATGTTGA
>JALHUP010000050.1 GCA_022866585.1 Candidatus Zixiibacteriota bacterium
ATGGCAGGAAAATCCTTGACTGTGTATTTTCGGATTGCCTCCGCGCCCAATTCCTCCCAGGCGACCAGCTCATTTCCCACTATGGACTTGGCAATCAATGCGGCGGCACCGCCAACTGCAGCAAAATATACTCCGGTGTGTTTCTTCAACGCCTCCTGAACCGCAGAACCCATCACTCCCTTCCCGATCATTCCCTTTGACCCGGCTTCCAGTATCCGGGGGGCATACCTATTCATTCGACCTGAAGTGGTGGGACCGGCGGAGCCGATCACCTTGCCAGGTCTGGAAGGCGATGGTCCGACATAATAAATAAGGTTCCCTTTGATATCAAAGGGAAGCTTCTCGCCCTTGTCTAAAAGCTCAACCATCCTTTTATGTGCCGCATCCCTTGCCGTGTAAATGTCTCCGGTGATCAACACATCGTCACCAATCTTCAAATCCTTTACCACCTCATCTGTGAGAGGGGTCTTTATCTTTTTCTGTGCCATTTTTTATCCTCCTAGTTCGCTCTTTAAGTTGTTGCTTCAGTCTATTTAGCGTCTCTCGGTTACGGTTTAGTTCTACAAGCTTACTACAAGTCGGCTACGTATCGATTTCGGCTATTGGTTTCGTTTGTCCCGCCAAGGGCGGGATAGACCATGACGAGTTATGATAAACGATACGTAACCGCAAACGAAACCTTTTAGTCGAAACCTATAAAAAGAAGGGTTCAACAACAAACTCCTTTTGTCCGTAACTGCAGAGCCATAAAGACTCTGCTATGTGAGAAGAGATTCCGGTTACAACACTGCTTCTTTATGTCTCGCCACGTGGCAGTTTATGTTCACTGCGGCTGGGAAGCTGGCGATATGACAAGGATGGGTCTCGACGTGCACTGCCAATGCGGTCTGAGTTCCTCCAAAACCTTGCGGTCCGATCCCCAGTTTATTTACCTTCTCCAAAAGCTCCGCCTCTAAATTTGCGTAGAAGGGATTGGGATGCTTGGAGCCGATCGGTCTCAAAAGAGCTCTTTTTGCCATCTCGGCACATTTCTCAAAAGAGCCTCCTATTCCCACTCCCACTATGACTGGCGGACAGGGATTGCTTCCCGATCTTTTCACCATGTCGAGGACAAAATTCTTAACTCCTTCCACCCCATCTGCCGGAGCCATCATCTTGACCTCAGACATGTTCTCACTTCCCCCACCTTTGGGTGCAACGACGATCTTCAACTTGTCACCCTTGACAATATCCAGATGAATAACCGCTGGGGTATTATCTCCCGTATTCTTCCTTTCGATGGGATCAGAGAGAATAGATTTTCTTAAATAACCGTCCTTATAACCTTGCCTAACACCTTCGTTGATGGCTTCAAAAAGGTTGCCATCCTTGATTAAGACCTGATCTCCCATATCTACGAACACGACAGCGGTGCCGGTATCCTGACACATGGGGAATTCACCCTGTTTTGAGATCTCGACGTTCTCAAGGATTTGCGACAAGGTAGCCTTCCCCACTGGAGACTCTTCCTTTTCATAGGCTTTCCGAAGAGCATCCTCCACGTCCTTGCCCAAATAGTAATTGGCGTCGATGCACAAATCCCTTACCGCCTTAATTATATCTTTTGTGGATATTTCACGCATGACTCCTCCTGTTTTGAGTTAATTCGATGAAATCTAACACGCCACTCACTAAATTTTCTATCCCTAAGGCTATCTCTGTAATTTTCAGTTTCAATAAACTTGCCGGGGTGGAGACGACTTTATGCTCCGAGTCCACCACCGCTTCAGTCCCCCTGGATATGACATGCACTGCCCCCAGCTCCTCTATTTGCCTCATCAGTTTAGGATCCTTTCCTATGGTCAAGGTCAAAGGTGTTTCCAGGATGTCTCTTAAGGCTGAAGCCACAATCAAGGAGGCAAGTCCACAAGCCCCGATTGGTTTCTTTCGGCGATAAACCTCCCTTAAAATCCTTTTAACCTCTGGATTCACCTTTAAGAAATTTTCTTCGCCCAAAGAATCAGCCAGGTTTTTAATCGCCCCTCCTCCACCCGGCAAAATCAGACCATCCACATCCTTACCGTAGAGATCCTTTATATCTCTGATCTCACCGCAGACCAGACGAGCGGATTCGCTCAAAACATTTCTCTTATCTGAGAGGCTCTCTTGATTCAGATGATCGATTACCTCTTTTTGCTCGATATCGGGAGCGTAAAAGATCGGGTTTTGTCCCCTCTTTCCCAGGTGATAGGAAATTAAAACCACTTCCCAGATGTCAGAACCATCGTAAGTTCCACAGCCGCTCAAAATCAGAGCTATGTTGTTCATAAGGTCCAGATACTTTATTTAGTTTTCAAAGAACAAACGGAGTATTTCTTAGGCGTTTGTTGAAAAAGTCGTATAGGAGCAATCTCGATGTAAGTCGGCCTTGAGAAGTCAATACCGGACAATAAAATGTGTCGGGTAGCTTCCTGTCGTCGCAATCCGACCCCTCTGTTATCATGCATCGGCATTTCCTAATGCCGATGCATCCGGAAGACACTTGTCACTTCATTGGATTAACCACCTCATTTTTTTGGTGGCTTTGGTGGTGGTGGCTTGGGTGCTGGTTTGCCAGGGCCTTTCCATGGATCACCGCCCCTTCCTCGATCCTTACCCATCGAGATCACCTCCTTTCTTTAGGAATCGTGCCTTATGATGCATCGGGAATAGGAATTCCCGATGCTGTTCCATTGAGCATCGACACTTCCTAATGCCTATATGTCTAAAGAATCAAATAAGGGCTCTTAAAAAATATTCCAGGGTTTGGGTTTCTTATGACTTAAATCGCGACTTCCGTGAATAACTGTTAAAATTACAACACGTTCAGCTTCCACACGGTAGATAATTCGGTAGTTCTGAAAAAGCAATTCTCTGATATTTCCTTCTTCAGCTTCAGAAACTAATCGTCCTCTCAAAGGCAAATCCTGAAGTCCATCTATGGCTTCGATAACTTTCTCCACAAATCGGATGGCATAATATTCTGCGTCCTTGGCAATGTAGGTCCGAATACTTTCCAAATCTTGA
>JALHUP010000051.1 GCA_022866585.1 Candidatus Zixiibacteriota bacterium
CAGGTCCTCTGCCTTTGAGGGCTTGGATGGCTTCGATCACTTCAATTGAGTTTCCCACCGCCTCCCCCAAAGGCTCGTTCATATCTGTTATCAGTACCACTGCCTTCTTTTTGAATCTTTTAGCTGTCTGAATCAAATTCTTCGCCAGAAGGATGGCTTCATCTTCTTTGTCTATGAAAGCGCCATTTCCTACCTTGACATCGAAGACCAAGGCATCTGCCCCTTCTGCTAATTTTTTGCTCAGGATGCTTGCAGAAATCAAGGGGAGAGAGTTCACCGTGCCGGTTACATCCCTTAGGGCGTAGATTTTTTTATCTGCTGGGGCAATCTCGGCTGTTTGCCCGACCATGCAGATGCCAATCTCCGAAAGATTTCCTATGAATTTTTTCAAAGGCAAATTGGTTTTAAATCCGGGGATGGATTCCAATTTATCTAAAGTTCCCCCGGTATGACCAAGTCCTCTTCCGGAAATCATGGGAACCGTCACGCCGCATGCCGCAACCAAAGGAGCCAATATCAAAGAAACTTTGTCACCCACCCCACCGGTGCTGTGTTTGTCAACCTTTGTCCCCGGGATAAAACTTAAATCCATAACTTTTCCAGACCTCATCATAGATAAGGTTAGACCAAAGATCTCCTCAGCATCCATGCCGTTTAGGAAGATCGCCATCAGAAGTGCCGACATCTGATAATCGGGGATTGTGCCTTTAGTATAACCTGAGACAAAATACTCTATCTCTTCTGAAGCGAGTTTTTTCTTGTCCTTTTTTTTGCTGATGATCTCATACATGTTCATGTTTCAACATCCTCCGTTTCTGGAGTTTCGACAAAGATATATCCGATCAGACAGGAGGTCAAGTGGTCATATTCTATTTTATTATATGGAGAGTTTGGTAAAAGTGGACTGTAACAAAAATTTAGGGTATATGTAGTTGCTCAATTTATTGAGCATTGTCGCCAGTACGCCTGATAAATCAGGCAACTACAATAGGGAACGAATTTATGTTACACGCCAGTAGTAGGGATAATTAAAAACGCTCTATCCGAAGAGAATAAAACTCTCCCCCATCTTTGGGAAGATAGACCGAGACACCATTGGAGAAAATCTTCTCTTTGTCTCCATTACAAGTGGAGAGCAGAATGTAGTCTTTCGTTATCTCGGTGATGGAATCGTAGATGATTTTATCCTTGATGTTGCAAGTGTTGGGAGCAAATTGAGTGGTATCAATCTCTAAAGGAATTTCGGCGTTATGACCGAGCACATTTTCCTTGAACCAGGTAAGGGTACTGCCCGGGAACTGCCGAACCCGAATAACCTGTTTTCTTGCCATCCCCTTATTATGGTATCGAACCTGCGAAGCTCCGCAGTAGATGTTGGCTGAGCTTGAGTCTCCGCTGGCCATTACCACGAAATAGTGTGTGTCGGTATAGATAGTATAACTTCCATCTCCCGCCAACCACACTCCCTTCCTCCACTCCGCCAGTTTGGTTTTTGTGTCCATAGGGGGAACAGAGCAGGAAACGGCAACAAGCACAAAAATCACAATTATAAGAATCGAATACCATTTATTCATCGCTGTATCTCCTCTTATGAAGTTTGTTGTTATCAATGCGCTCAACTGGCATTGTCCCAAAAATGTCATACGAAGTGACAGTAGGTGAAGTTGCGGTTAACATATCCACATCCCAAAAAGACTTAGACCATCTTGCGGGAAAATGGGCGATCAGTGATCAACCAACAAAAAAAGCCCCCCGCCTGTGGCGGGGGGCTTTTTCGAAAACTACTTTTTCTTTGGCTTGCCGCAGCACTCCTTATACTGTTTACCAGAACCGCAAGGACATTTATCAGCTGGTTTGGGGGTCATTCTTTTCACCTCCTTTCAGTTTCTGTCGGTCTCTGGCCCGACAGACAAAACTCTGTCAAAAAAGAATAGATGTATCTGCCAGGTCAGGGGATCAAGGTTTGTTGAAAGGCTGCATCTCGAGGCGGGATGAATTCCCACCTCTATGGGCGACATCAATTTACTTTCTCATGGTGCCGGGCACTTAACCATGTCCCCAGGATCTGAATTGGGACCAGAATTTTTTGATGAAATGGAAAAAATCCTTGACTTTTTTATTTGGTTTATTTTATTATATATGCTCTTGCACCTCCGTGAGAGAGGGCAGCCCTTGAAACGGAGTGCCTTTGGCTAACCATTTCATGCGGCTGTCTTTTTTTATGTTGTCGGCATGGCAACTCTATTCCAACGATACAGATGCATTCATACGAATTCTTTTAAGTGTGCAAAGATCACAAGCTTTCGTCAGAGGCGAAATTAAAAGGCTTACGCCTTAACTTTACTCTCCATCTCAATTCTAACAACTCTTGCTCTGTTCCACGATTTTAACCCCTGCAGATGTTCCGATTCGGCTGGCGCCAGCTTCGATTAACTTTAAAGCCGTTTCATAATCCCTTATTCCTCCGGAGGCTTTAATTCTTATTTTGTCTCCCACCACTTTTTTTAAAAGCCTAACATCCTCCACCGTAGCACCAGGGTATCCGAAACCGGTAGAAGTTTTTACAAAATCTGCCCCGCAAGCCATGATGATCTGGGTTGCCTCGATTTTCTCCTCATTGGTCAGGACGGCGGTCTCGATGATCACCTTCAATATTTTTTCTTTTCCGATCGCACTGCGCACAGCCTTGATGTCCTCTTCCACCAATTTAAAATCGCCTGATTTCAAAGCTCCGATATTTGCCACCATATCGATTTCAAAGGCACCCTCTTTGATTGCAGTCTCCGCCTCCTTTGCTTTCACCTCTGTTTTATTCGCTCCCAACGGAAATCCAGAAACGGTGCATATTTTAAGTGTAGACCCTTCTAACAAATCAGCACAAAGATTAACCCAGACTGGATTAACGCAAACGGAGACAAAGCCGTATTTTTCCCCCTCCTCACAAAGATTTCTTATTTCCTCTTTGGTGGCATCGGGCTTCAGAAGAGAATGATCAATCATTTGGGCAATGTTCAAGGTTTCTCCTTTTATTTCAGTTCGAAAAGCCCCCAGAAGATCAGACTTGTTTTTTCAGAGGGGAAAAGACCTCATTGTTTTTTATTCATTATGTAGCAGAAGGCTTATGGTCTTCAACCAAATAAGTTAACATACCCCGGTTTCGACATAAGATTAAGGTCTAGTTCTAAGCCACTTCAGTGGCGTTAGCACCTAAACCTGACTAAAGTCAGTTAGAACAACTTATAGTTACAAGAGACGTGAAGTTAAATAGTTGATAAACTTTAGCGTCCCGTCATGGAAATTCGTATGAATGCTTCGCACCTAAAAGTTTCTGCCCAGACGGTCGGGCGTCCGCCGGCTACATTTTAAGGTAAGCCAAAACAAAGATAGGTCTCCACCACACTTTTTCTAACATGGTTAAATTTAGCATGATCTGATTTGTATGAATACTTTGCATAAATCTTGAAAGATAAAACTACCCTCTGTTCCCCCAATGGGCACTACAAAGGAATTCCGAAGGCTAATTTGAGGAAAAGATCAAAAGAAAAGTTTTAGTCTTTCATCGACTCTAAAAACTTGGAATTGCTTTTGGTCTTTCGGATTCGGTCCAAAAGAAACTCCATGGCTTCAACCGAGTTCATCTCGTTCAAGAACTTCCTTAAAATCCAGATCTTATTGAGGTCCTCGGGTGTGAGCAAAAGCTCTTCTTTTCTGGTGCCGGAGCGATTGATGTCCATGGCTGGGAAGATGCGGCGGTCAGAGAGCCTCCGGTCTAATACCATCTCCATGTTGCCGGTCCCTTTGAACTCCTCGAAGATCACCTCATCCATTCTGCTTCCGCTCTCTATGATGGCGGTGGCGATGATGGTGAGGCTTCCTCCCTCTTCTATGTTTCTGGCGGCTCCAAAGAACCTTTTGGGCTTTTGCAAAGCATTGGAATCGACGCCCCCGGAAAGGATCTTTCCGCTGTGGGGAACCACGGCGTTATGCGCCCGGGCTAAACGGGTGATGGAATCTAAAAGGACCACCACGTGCTGTCCATGCTCCACCAATCTTTTAGATTTCTCCAGAACCATATCTGCCACCGCCACGTGCCGATCCGGTGGCTCATCAAAGGTGGAGCTGATCACCTCTCCTTTGACCGATCTTTTCATGTCCGTAACCTCCTCCGGCCTTTCATCGATTAGAAGAACGATCAGCTTTATGTCCGGATGATTGGTGGTGATGGCATTGGCGATCTTCTGCAAAAGCATGGTCTTTCCAGCCTTAGGCGGAGAGACGATCAGCCCGCGTTGACCCCGGCCAATGGGGGTCATCAGATCCATCACTCGCATAGCGATTTCCTCTGTGGTGGTCTCCAGCTTTATCTTCTTCAAAGGATACAAAGGGGTGAGGTTGTCAAACAACATCTTATGCTTGGAGACCTCCGGGTTCTCAAAGTTCACCGCCTCGATCTTGAGCAACGCAAAATACTTCTCCGTATCCTTGGGTGGTCGCACCTGCCCGGATAAAGTGTCCCCTTTTCTTAAATCAAAGCGCTTTATCTGAGAAGGGGAAACGTAGATGTCATCCGGTCCGGGAAGGTAGTTATAATCCGGAGAACGCAAAAAACCATAGCCTTCCGGCAAGGTCTCCAGAACCCCTTCTGCAAAGATGAAACCGTCCTTCTCGGTCTTTGCCTCCAAAATTTTGAAGATCAGTTCCTGTTTCCTTAAACCACCCACACCCGGGATGCCCAAATCGTCCGCCAAATCCAAAAGCTCGGGGACCGTTTTGCTTTTAAGCTCCACAATATCCATAGATTATCACCTTTCCTTTAGAACTCATCCCCACTCGGAGAAAAAGTTCTCTTGTGATGAAAGTTTGGTTTTATTCTAAACTCACGTATAGTTTGAAAAGAGTCTCGAAATAAATCTCTAAATAGTTTTATTCTTTTTGAAAAAAGCCTAAATGAAGAAAAATGAGTGGTAATTCTTTTGGGGTTTATGGTCTGGATTCCACCTTTAGATAAGCTTTAGGTGGAAAGTCCTGTTTTTCAGTGATTTGCCTCAACTGAGCAGGATCAAACCACATATCTTCTTCCTATGGCATGAACCATCTGGTTCATACCGAAGGATGGACGAACTTACCCCTCCCACTTAAACTAACTTGCGCCATGTGTTTGCTTGCGCTTAAATTTGTTTCTCCTGTTACATAAATATCGACATCTCCTTTCAACTCTAAAGTTGTTTTTTTCCCTTCCTCCCTTCAGGCGGTTTGATCAGGAAGGTCTCTTCTTCGTCAGAAAGCTCCTCCACTTTTGCATCGCCCCATAATTTTTCTAACTGGTAGAATTCTCTTACCTCGTTTAAAAATATGTGCACCACCACATCCACATAATCCAGAAGAATCCATCGACATGCCTGATGCCCTTCCTGGTGCCAGGCCCTTATTCCTTTTTTCTCCAGATTTTCTAAGATCCAATCCGCGATGGCTTTGGCGTGAATCTCCACGCTTGCCGAACAGATCACAAAAAAGTCACAAATGTTGGAAAGTTTCCTTAAATCCAAAATCTTTACATCGGTTGCTTTTTTGTCTAAAGCGAATTTACCCGCCAAGTATGCTAATTTCTTTGGCGTTATTCTCAAAAAACCTTTTCTCCTTTGGTTTTAGGTGTAAGGTCAAAGGTGTAAGGTTAATGGTTTTTGAGTTACGGGTTTTACCTTTCACCCCTCACCTTTAACCTTTCACCTTTTAAAAAGCCTCTGGTAATCCTTGCCTATCACTATGGTAAGCTCTATTTCCTGATAATTATTCTCCAGTTTTTTGCATAGCACGTTCTCTTTGTCAATTCCCAATGATAGAGCAGTCTGAAGCGCTATCTCTGAGGGGCAGGGAGTCTGTGTCTGGAGATTGGCTTTTTCTTCATCTACGCCACGATCCAAAATAAAACTCTGTTCGGGTTTCAGATATTCGAAATTTCCAGTCTCGATGACGTCGTAAAAGATATTATTCACTCTTAGTCCTCTCAGCTTATGTGCCAAGCTATCTGCTAAGCCCTCCTTTTGAGATCCATTTAAAATTTGAGTTCTCACGAAAATCGACTCTTTGCCTTGAGCGGGTTCAAGGTTGGTCTCGCTCTGGCTGACCTTTTTAAAAAAGGAGAAAGTATAGATTAAAAAAAGAATCGTTAAGAAAATTATTGATACTTCCAAAAACTTAGAACTTCTCTTTTTTTCTCTCTTTCTATAGAATCTGTGAGCTTTGCTTTTTTTTCTGAACATTCGTCAGATTTGGATGGCGGTGTTTAATTTCTTTAAAGGGGAATGGAAATTCTCAATCAAAGTCTTTGAAGGGTATTCGAAAGACTCTTTCGGATAAATTCCAAGAAAAGAAAAACATATAGACTCGATAAAACTTACTGCAAGAAGATAAATCTTCTTAAGAGAAATCTAACCTTACCTCTCCCTTTGCCACCAGGGATTTGGGCCTTCTAAGCCATAAAAATACCTAAAGGTTTGCACATTTATGATAAAGGAGAAGCTATCATTAGGTCTATATCTCAACTGGAAGTTGGGCAAAATAGCGTCCTTTATTCTCAGATCGTCCTTATGAAAAACAGAGAGAGGCTGATGCAAATAGTTCAAACTTAAAGTCAAAGTCAATGGCTTGGATACTTGATATTCCATAATGTTTGTATACACACCAAAACTGCCGCTGGTTTTCCCGCTTGAAAAATAGGAAAAACTATAACTGTGGGACATCCTGAACTTGCTGGGATCGAGAAGACTGAAGCTTTTTGCGTTGGATTTAACCCCTAGCAGATTCCCATCGGCTTGATTTTTACTGGGTGTTTGGGTTTGTGAAAAAGCCGAACCAAATAAAAACAAAATCAAAGTGAAGAAAATCAAACCTGTCTCAAGACACAGATTTCGTGTTTTATTTGCTCGTTTCATCATATTTCGCCTCTTACGTGAATTTATTCTTCTGATTGCATACATATCGGTGTAAGTATAAATCAATCCTTATTTCTTGTCAATACCTTTTTGTGCGAGCCCCAAAAAATGTCAACCTGAAGTGTAAACTTTTAAGTTTACTGTTGAATTTGATTTAAAATTCATCCCCTCCAATCTCCAACTCATTTTATCATACGCCTAAGATAGAAGAGTCGTTTGTCCAGAAGATTCTGCCCCGCCTTTGGCGGGATTTTCAACCAGTAGGATCTCCTCCATTCTTTCCAGCTCTTCTTGAGAGTTTATCCCCAAACCTTCTTGCGGGTTAGAGACAACCACCGCCCAAATGGGGAGATTCTTTTTTCTTAAAAATTCTAAAGCATCAGTTAAATAATATTCCCCCTGCTTGTTGTCTGGGGTGATTTTGTCCAGCACCGAGAAAAGAGACTTACTGTCAAAGCAAAATGTTCCGGTATTAATTTCCTTTACTTTCTTTTCATCGGCAGAGGCATCACCCTCCTCCACAATTTTTTGCACCATCCCCTTTTCGTCTCTGATTATTCTTCCATACCCGGAAGGATCCTCCAAGATGGCGGTCAAAACCGTGGTTACTGCTTTTTTTCTTCTATGTTCCTCCAAAAGCCTTCTCACCGTATCGCTCTTTAACAAAGGCATGTCACCGCACAAGATCAGGACATCGCCATCAAAGTTAGTTAAATGATCTTTTGCCTGCATGACAGCATGTCCGGTTCCCAACTGCTCTTCTTGTATGACGAACTCTACGTCTAAATGTTTCAAAAGCTTTTGTGTCTTGTCCCTTTTATGTCCCACCACCAGAATGATTTTTTCCACCCCTACCCTTTTGGCGGTCTCGACAACATATTCCACCATCGGTTTTCCCCCCAATTTATGAAGCACTTTAGGCAGATCAGACTTCATCCTCTTCCCCTTCCCCGCCGCCAAAATCACCGCCACGATGGGTTTTGAATCTTTCATCTTGATCATTAAAAGGGGTTTAAAAGGCTTCCGCCTTAACGCCGGTGCTAAAGGAGTTAATCCGTAAGGATTTTAATACTCTTCCGCTCATGGACGCCTACGTCCGTTATCAACGAGGAAAAAACCTGTTTGCTCTCTGCTTTTCGCTCTTTGCTCTTCTGCTCTAAACTCTCAGCTATTTCTTGATCATCCTATTTTTTTCATCCACATAGACGACTTTGGACTTGTATTTTTTCGCCTCTTCGAATTCCAGATCGCAATAGGAGACGATGATTAAAAGATCGCCAACCTGCCCTAATCTTGCGGCTGGACCATTTAAACAGATGGTTCCGGAATTTGCCATTGCTACAAGAACATAGGTCTCGAACCTGGCACCATTATTGAGATTGAGCACCTGCACTTTTTCATTAGGCAAAATTAGGGCGGCATCCAAAAGCTTTTTATCTATGGTGATGCTCCCCTCGTAATTCAGATCAGCCTCTGTCACCGTGACCCGATGAATTTTCGATTTGCAAATGGTAACTAACATCTATTGATTCCCCAATATATACTTTCATAAAAGACTTGCGTCTCAACTCCCAACACCGTTTTCTCGAAAAACTCCGTTGGTGAAGATACGCATACATTGCTACAAAACACCAACGGGAAGCAAGTTTTTCTACAACTATGCGAAGTTAACCACCGCCACAGGACGCTTGACAGCAAAACCCTTTCGATGAAGTTTGATGCGCTCGATTTCGTGGAGCGTTTCCGCCTCCAGATAACTTTCCCCACAGTGAGGACAAGTTACCACAGGGATATTTTGAATAACCAGCAAATCTCGTCCCTTGCCATAGATTCTGGCAACCCTGCGAACCTTCGCACCCTCTTCTCCACAAATATTACATATCATCTAACATTATGCGTTTTAAGATTCGTTCAAACACCGTTGGCCTCTGCAATGGTGATGCTCCCCTCGTAATTCAGATCAGCCTCTGTCACCGTCACCCGATGAATCTTAGATTTGCAAATGGTAACTAACATATATTAATTCTCCAAAAAATACGTTCTTAAAAGGCTTACGTCTTAACTCCCGCAACTTTCATCTTGATATTATCTATCAATCTGGTTTTCCCGAATCGAACTGCTAAAGAGATCAGAACTTCTCCTTTTAGTTTATTCAAAAGTTCCAGAGTATGGGCATCGGTGATGGCAATATAGTCTATTTCAGCCAAAGGTTGTCTGTTTATTAATTTATTCATTTTGGAGACGATCTTGCTTGCGCTCCTTTCGCCCTTTCTTATCATACTTTTTGCCAAACGCAAAGCTTGATACAAAAC
>JALHUP010000338.1 GCA_022866585.1 Candidatus Zixiibacteriota bacterium
CAAAGTCTTTAGAACTTATTCAGTTTTCAAAGAACCGACCCAAACGAACTTTTATAGAGAAATCGTTAACATTCGTTGGGTATGATACATAGTAGATCAAAAAAATAACCTTTTAAACGACTTTTTCAACAGTCCCTTTAGCCTGCGAAATCGGAGTGTTGAATACCAATGGGTTACGCAATCTGAAGATTGCGGCTACAACTTCAAAACATAATTATGACACAGCCTCTGAGGAAAGGAGGGTAAGGGGTAAGAGCTTGGGTCTTATGTCTAAACTTCCCCTAAATCCGTCCCTTAAAAGGGGAGGGTTAGAGTGAGGTTACAGAATTATAGCACCGTTACCTCGCCAGCCGTTACCATCTTTTCCCCCTTTTTGGTCCTTATCACCAAAGAGCCATTATCATCAATATCCTCTGCCATTCCTTCTATCTTTTCTTTGCCAAATTTTACTGTCACTTTTTCCCCTAAAAGGGAGGAGAAACTTTTAATCATTTCCCTTTGAGGGGAAAGTCCATTCTTCTTAAAATCCAAATAAATTCTTTCAAATTTTTCTAAAAAGGAAGTCAAAAGAGATAATCTGGATATATTGTGGCCTACTTTAATTTTTATCGAAGTGGCGGTTGAAGCTAAATCTTTGGGGAAATCTTTTTCGGAATGATTCACATTCACCCCTATTCCCACGATCACAAAATTTATTCTATCTAACTCCGCTGAGAGTTCCAGAAGTATCCCTCCCACTTTGTTTCCATCTATCAAGCAATCATTAGGCCATTTTATCTTAGCTTCGATTCCGGTCATCTCTTTAATGGCTAGGGCTAATGCTAAACCAGCACAGATGGAGAGTCCCGGGGCTTTGAAAGGTGGTATGTCCGGACGCAAGATCAAACTCATCCATAACCCAAGCTGGGGAGGGGAATACCAGCTTCTGCCCATTCTCCCTTTTCCTTTGGTCTGTTCCTCAGCCACGATGAGGGTCCCCTCCTCTGCTTTCGTCTCCGCCAATCTGAAACCAAGCATGTTAGTGGATCCAACCTTCCGATAAGAATAGATTTTTTTTCCAAAGATTTTGGTCTTCAAATTTTTCTTTATTTCCGCGGGGAGAATAAGATTCGGACTTTCCACTAATCTATAGCCTTTTCCTCTTTCGCTTTGGATTTGGAACTCCCATCTTCTTAATTCTCGTACCGCCTGGTAGACCGTATAGGGATGAACCCCCAATTTCAAAGAAATATCTTTGGTGTTCAAAAATGTGTCACCGTGTTTCTGGAGTAATCCCACCAGTTCTTCTTCCACCGTCTGAAGAGTTCTGTTCATAAAAATTAGTTCAAAAGTTAAAAAGTTAAAAGGTTCAAAGGTTTAATTCTACTAAAAGAAGACTAAAATCTAAAGCGGGAGCTGAATGGGTCAAAGCTCCCACGGATATAAAGTCGACCCCGGTTAAAGCCACTTCTCTTACATTATTCAGATCTATCCTGCCGGATGTCTCTATTTTAATCTTTCTTGGGGAACTGCGAATCACCTTCACCGTTTTTTTCGTTTCCTCAATGGACATGTTATCCAACATTATCCAATCCGCCCCCGAGTTCACCGCGTCAGCTACTTCATCCAAATTCTTGGTTTCCACCTCGATTCTCTCGTTCGGATATTTTACTCTTGCCTTCTGGATCGCTTTGGAAATGTTACCCACTGCCTTGATATGGTTATCTTTTATCAAGATCATGTCAAAAAGTCCCATTCTATGATTTTCCCCTCCTCCCATTTTAACTGCATATTTCTCCAACATTCTAAGTCCCGGAGTGGTCTTTCTGGTGTCCAAGATTTTGGCTTCAGTATCTTTTATTTTTTCCACGTATCTTGAAGTCAGGGTGGCAATTCCAGAAAGCCTCTGTAAGAAATTCAAAGCGGTTCTTTCTCCGGAAAGTATGCTTCTTACACTACCTTTCAGAGTTGCCACCTCTTCTCCCCTCATAACCCGGTTTCCGTCTTTAAAAGACGATTCGAAAACAAGATTTGGGTCTAACTGGTGAAATACCATCTTCGCAATTTCAAGTCCCGCTATCACTCCTTCCTCTTTAGCTACGATTATTCCTTGGGCTTTTAGGTCTTGCTCAATAAGGGCTTCAGAGGTCAAATCCCCTTTGCCAATATCCTCTGATAAGGACCACTCTATTAAACGTCTGATCTTATCGTCTATTTTAAGCATGCCAATCCTCCGGATCCGGACTTCGGACAAATTAACGAAAAATATATGGTTGTCAACACAAAAAAATGTTGACATTGACATCATAATTCGGTATAAAAAAATGTAAACCACTTGTGCCAGGAAGGTTCTTTCATGGTAAATCCGGAATGGATTTGTCACGCAGACGAACCCGGGATTAACCATTTTTAGGGGGTGATAAGGTATGGCAAGCCGAAATGATTTTTTCAGGTGTCCCCAAGCCCAGCAGAGTGATTTAAATTGCTGGATGAATCTGGTCACGCAAGCTAAAGTTTTACCTACGGTCTTGCCCCTTCCGAATTTATCTTCAGATTGTTTTGCCTGTGCCTACTTTAATCAAAATATGTCGAGGAGCAAAGGCAGAAGGGAAGCCGACCAACTCGCCTATTCTTCTTTAAGTCTTTTCTTGGAACAACTTGGTTTCTACGAGACCCAGCTGGATTACACCACCTCTAATCTAAGCAAAAGAATCGAGGAACTTTCCATTTTAAAGAAGGTTTCAGATGCCTTGCTTGAATCAAAAGATTTAGACAAATCTTTTAGACTGATCTTGACCGGTGCCACTGCGGGCCAAGCTTTTGGCTTCAATCGAGCGTTTATATTCCTTGTCAATGAGAAGAAAAAAGTCTTAGAGGGGAAGATAGGGGTGGGACCAAAAGACCCCCAAGAAGCCGAAAGAATATGGTCGGAATTAAGACAAAAGAAAGTCACCTTTGATCAGATGACAAAAGACATCTTGAATGGCCAAACTCCTCCGGATACTAACCTGTCCGCTCTAATTCAAGGCATCAATTTGCCCTTAGATGCAAATCTTAGTCTAATCTCGAAATCTCTTTTGCAGAGGAAAGCATTCAATGTTTCTTCCTCTGAGTTTACTCAAATCAAAGAGGAGAGATTATTCAGCATCTTAAGCCCCAAAGGTTTTGCCGTCGTTCCCATCGTCACGGAAAGAAAAAACTTGGGCGTGTTGGTAGCAGATAATCTGATTACCGGAGAACCGATTTTAGATGAAGATGTCACGGCACTCGAAACCTTTGCCAACGAGGTCGGCCTCCAAATTGAAAACTTACTCCTCCAGAAGGAACTTTTCTTGAAACTCCAAGAATTGGAACATGTCCATAATCTGCTTAGGGAGAATCAGAATTATCTTTTGAAACACGAACATTTGGCAGACATGGGCAAACTTGCAACCACCGTGGCCCATGAGATCAAAACCCCCTTGATAGTCATCGGAGGATATGCTCGGCGTGCCCTAAGCAATCTGAAAAATGAAAAATTCGATCCCCGCGACTTAGAGATTATCCTTTCCGAGGTGGAGAGATTAGAAAGGCTTGCTTCTCAAATCTTGGACTATCCTAAAGAGACTAAACTCTTCTTGACTAAACAGGACCTGAATGGAATCATCCAAGAGGCATTGGAAGTGCTTGAAGAAAGGCTGAAATTTAGCAATATCCAACTCAAAACAAAATCTTCTAAAGATATCCAGGAGGTTCCACTTGACTCTCAAAGAATAAAGCAGGTTCTTTTCAATTTGATTGGCAATGCCATCGAGGCTATGCCCCAAGGCGGAATCTTAACCATCACTACTCAGAAGAAAAAGAATTCCGTGAAGTTGGAAGTAGAGGATACGGGGAAAGGGATACCAGATGAAGAGGTTAAGAATCTTTTCATTCCCTTTTATACCACCAAGCCCAAAGGTTCAGGCTTAGGGCTTGCGGTGTCAAAAAAGATTATCGCCGACCATAAAGGAACTATAGGGGTGCAAAGTCAGGTAAATGTGGGAACGAAGTTCACCATAATTTTACCTTTAAATAGTTGACAAGGAAGCCAGCACCTAACTTAAGTACTGGCTTTGTCCGAAAAACGCACAACTTCTATAATTCTATGATTTAAAAAAGTCTGCGGATAATTCTCCGATGGATGATCCTTATGGTTCCCCAAGCTCACTATAATAGGTATCGGATATTAGTGGTGGAGGACGAGCTCCATCTTTTGGAGCTTTATCAAAAAGAGCTGGAAGATGAAGGGTTTAAAGTGATAACCGCTACCGATGGGGAGCAGGCGATTAATTTGAATAAAAAGGCTCTTCCGGATCTGGTGGTTTTGGACATAAAGATCAACCCCGCCTATGGCGGGGGGCTTGAGGTTTTGAAGGAAATTAAAACCTTCGACAACAAAATCCCAGTTATACTTAATTCAGCCTACACCACTTTTAGGGCAGATTTCTCCACCTGGTTGGCAGACGCATATGTGATAAAATCATCGGACCTTTCAGAACTCAAGCGAAGAATCAAAGAACTTTTGCATTTAGACTGAGCCGGGGATTTAAAATTTAAATTAGATAATAAGGTATATACCCTCTATGGATTAAGTTCCCTTCTTGGGCTGTGGTGAGGCAAAATTTTTTTCACTTGTCCTGTGTAAAATTTGCACAATGTCATAATTACACATGAACTTTTCTTTTCTAAACTGAAGGAGGTGATTTAGATGGAACTGAAGGAATTGGTGTTAGAGGTTGAGGAGTTGGAGGAAAAGATCGCCCCTAGTTCGGGTTCTGCGGGTGGTCATCCGTAATCTGTCGAGTTAGTATCTTCTTAATCAATGATTCATTTATCCCGTTTAAAGGGGTAAGTATCCTATGATTTTGAGGAGAAAAACAGAAGGAACTGACCAAACGACTTAGAGGTTGAGTAACTGGAGACGATCGCTCCAGGCTGTGCTTTTATTGGGTGGTTATCCACGATTTCTGCCCATCATTATTGATTGGCACCTCCTTTCGAAAGGCTGTCCAAATGGATAGCCTTTCCCTTTTATGATTCTTTAAGCGAGTCCTTTAATTGTTTGCGTCCACTGATTTAGAGGCAGACTCTTTTATCTCTTTCCTTAACTTCTGCGTAGGCCTGCCTTAGGCAGGCCAGCCAAGCCGTGAAGGCTTGGCTACGCTATCGTCCCCAGATTCATAAACCAAACAGTCTAAAACTGCTTATCTTTTACGATCCAATTTCTTCTACCCCTTCATGTTAACTACCCGGTTAATAGCTTTTCCATACTCATGACTTTGGACGCATCC
>JALHUP010000339.1 GCA_022866585.1 Candidatus Zixiibacteriota bacterium
CACTTATCTCGTTAACGAAAAAATGCTCTCCGACATAAAAACGGGCAACGTTCAGGCGGATCATCCTTCCAATTTGGGGGCTTTGATTGCCCATGAGCTTACCAAAGATACCAACATTCCCGCTTTCATCGTCGATCCGGTTTCAGTAGACGAATTTCTGGAAGTAGCGCGAATCTCTGGTCTGCCTGAATTGCCAAGAAGAAGCCTTTCACACGCTTTGAATATTAAAATGGCGGCAAGGAAAGCCGCCTCCGAATTAGGAAAAAAGTATGAGCAGCTGAATTTGATCATCGTCCACCTGGGGTCTGGGATAAGCGTCAGTTCACATCTTAAGGGAAGAATGATAGACGTAAACAATGCCAATGACATGGGTCCATTTTCCCCCCAGAGGACCGGGGCATTACCGGTTACCGGTTTGGCTAAACTATGTTTTTCTGGAAAATATACATATCCCGAAATGTATGATCTGTTGACCAAAAAGGGAGGGCTTTTGGCTCATCTGGGAACGGACGATGTGGAAGAAGTAGAGAGAAGAATGGATCAAGGTGACCAGAAAGCCAAACTAATCTATGATGCCATGGTCTACCAGATCGCCAAGGAGATCGGAGCGATGGCAACGACTTTGGATGGGAAGGTGGATGCCATAGTTCTCACCGGCGGAATTGCCAATTCTCAAAGATTGGTTAATCTTATCACCAATAAAGTCAAATTCATCGCCAAAGTTTTGGTCTTCCCAGGTGAAGATGAGATGGAAGCTTTGACCTTAGGTGCCTTAAGAGTTCTTTCAGGTGAAGAAAGCCCTAAAAAATATTAAAGTTCCAGTTTAGGTAACCCACATAACCTTTTCATTCCCATATACTTTTATTTTGACTGGAGGTTCTGATGGTTCTGACCGTTCTGACGGTTCTGACCTTTATTTTACAATTTTTTTTCATCCAATCATATTCTTTCCCTTAAACCTACCCCTCCATGAAAGGGGGAGAAAGGTAGACAAAGGAGCCGATTTAAAAAATTGACCTTTTGCCCTTCCATATATTTCTTCTCCACTAACATGCACCCTTATTAGCATCATCACAAAAGCGATGTGAAAAATGCTTATACAAGGGTGGGGAAGCCTTCTCGAGCGCTTCCACATATGTCCTCCAATAACAGGCACCCTATCCGTTTCACCATCAAAGTTCTATTCTTTTTGCGAAGAGACATTTCGGCGAATGTAAAGTCGGTCCCTACGCGTCTTCACTAACATGTGCCCCATCCGCATCACCATCAAAGTTCTATTCTTTTTGCAATTCCATTCGGGCGGACCTCAAGTCCGTCCCTACGCTGGTCAAGCTGAAGCTTGACACTCCACATAAATCTGTCTCTATTTTATTGGAACGGGAGTGAAGGAGAGGATGAAGATAAACATGGCGGTCCAGCCAATGATCTTGCGTTTGAGATCCAAAGGGATTTGATCGTTCAAGGTGGGAGGATGACTAAGCTTAATGATCAATATCAAAACCACCCACACCAACCATCCCTCCCACAGAAAGATTCCCAAAGGAATCAGAGCCAAAACGGCGACCAAAGCGATCTTTTTTTGTCTTTTTCCCAGGAGAGCATAAATGATATGTCCACCGTCCAGCTGACCAATGGGCAGAAGATTCAGCATGGTGACCAAAATTCCTGCCCACCCGGCAAAGGCAGTAGGGCTCAAAAGGACGTCATACCCCTCCGGTATCTTTTTCAGAACAAGAAAAGAGAGGAGTTTAAATATGAGCGAGTCCCCTAAACTAATACCCCCTTGAGGAACCTTTGCCACTACTTGTGAATAAGAAAGTCCTAAAATGACTACAATGACTGCTACCACGAATCCAGCTATCGGACCAGCCGCTCCCACATCCAAAAGGTTCTTTCGATTTTTGAAAGGAGATTTTGATCTTATCACCGCCCCGAAAGTTCCCAAAATTGTGGGTCCGGGAATAAAATAAGGTAAACTGACTTTAATCCCGTTTATCTTCGATTCTATATAATGCCCGAATTCATGACAAAGCAGGATTGAAAGCAAAGGAACCGCAAAAGACCAACCTTTCAAAATCAGAAAAGGGTCAGAAAGAATGTTTTTCCCTTCCATCATGGCCCCGGCGGCAAGGGTGGTAAGCACTGTAAGAAGAAAAAGAACCAAGTTTGTCCAAGGAAACGCTTCCTCAGATTTGTATTCAGGTCTAATTATATGAAGAACGACTTGATTTTCATTCTGGTCGAAGCTTACCGAAAAACCCAAAGATGACAGCCGATCGGTTATGATCTTTTTCCAATCGGTGTAAGCATTTGAAGAATAAAGGTCAGAATATATTCTACCTTGAATGAAGATCTCCCTTTTGGTATGATAAACAGCACTGATGTCCAAGATGTCTTGAAGTGCATCTCTTAAGGTTCTGATCTGATTTTCGATTTCAATTTTTATTTGTGGTTTCATGTTTGATTCTGTCAACGGGAAAGGAGTGCGCAAGCTTGCTTGCGCAGCGGAAGCGAAGCTTCCGCACTCCAGACCTAATGAATCACGAAAACGCTTTTAGCATCTCTTCTAATCTTTCAATCAACTTCTCTTTTGATATAGTCTCCTTCAAGTTTAAGAGATATATCTCAAAATAGCGGTCATCTTGCTCTTTTTGCTTGCCTGCGAACACGATGGAATTGCCATCCGGTGAAAAAGAGGGGTATCTTTTCTCTCCGCCATCATAAGTTAGCCTGGTCCGATTGGAACCGTCCGAATTTACCGAAAAAAGATCGTCTTGGTCATATTGATTGGAGACGAAGACAATCTTTTTCCCGTCTGGGGAAATGGCTGGAAAGAAATTATCGGTTCGACCTCTGGTGAGACAAGTTAGATTTTCACCATCCTCATCCATCAAAAAGATTTTTCTGTTTTCATACCCGGCATGAAACAAAATCTTTTTTCCGTCCGGAGCGAAGCTGGGACAATATGGAAGAAGTAATCCTGTTGGTCTGCGGATTATCTTTTCCTCCCATGATTCTTTGAAAGGAATGTTTTTGCTTTCTTTGGTCTCCAGATTCAAGATAAGAAGCGAGCTTCCTCCTCCGGGATGACCACGCACGAATAGAATCCTTTTATCGTCCGGGGAAAAACTTGCCAGGCCATCGTAAGTATCATTATTGGTCAAACGCCTTATTTCACCTGTATCCAAAGTTTTTATGAATATATCGCGATTAAGATTGAAGGCGGTATCCTTCTGTTCTGGATTCTGATTTTCCTTTTCGTAAACGATCTTTTTGTCATCGAAAGAGAAGCGGGGGAATTGTTCCGAAGAGTCGTCTTTTTCATTGGAAGATAAACTGATCTTGTTTTCGCCATTTGCATCCATTACGAATATTCTGCTTTTTTTCACTTCTCTTTTCTGTAGCCCATAATCTTCCGAAAAATAGCTGGTGTCGGAGTGGAAGATGATTCTTTTTCCGTCATGGGAGAAGCTGGGAGCATTATCGAAGAAAAGATCGTTGGTCAATCTTTTTATTTTGTATTTGCCTCCGGTCAAGTCGGCAACGCTGTCAATTAAATTTTGATCCTCAGTGTTATTCAAAACGTAGACAAACTCGGAGATGGCTTCCCTTAAACTCACAGAGTCCTTCAGGTCTCCTCTATCCCATTTTATCCGAACTTGTTCAAATCTTATCCTGGTCAAAAGGTCAAAGGCTTTTTTGTTTTGTGTATCCAAAGCCAAAGCGGTTTCACATTCTTTTCGGGCTAAATGATAAATTTGGGTTTGGTAATAAGTTTGAGCCAAAAGAAAATGAGCTTGGGGATCGTCTTTGTTTTTTTGAATAGCCAGAAGGAGCGGATAGATAGCGGATTCAGGTTCATTTTTTTTGACGTATTCAGAGGCTATCCTAAGGCATTCCTCTTTGCTGGTATCAGGTGAAACTTCCTTTGAAAAATGCTGAAGTGCGATTTTTGAAAGGAGTATGCATATAAAAACTACAAGAATTGGAATCAGCACCTTTAAAAGCTTCTTAGTTTTCATACTTTTAATATACGAAAAAAGAGAGATAAGAAAAAAAGAATTTGTCAAGGGATTCACTGTCCGTGGATCAAACAGAAAACTGTGAAAAAGTTAAATCACGAAACATTTCACTGGAGTGTCAAGCTTTAGCTTGACCTGGAATCCATAGAATGCCAAATGCCATTTTAATTCCGTTCGCCTAAAGGCGAACACTCCAATTTGCGTCCTTCCAGTGCTGTTTCACAGATTTCACATGATTTGAACGGGTGTGGGATCGATTCTCAGATCATCTTGGAATGTCATTAGAAAGCATAAATCTTAAAATGCGGTTGTTTCCGGTATCGGCAACATATACAATTTTATTGGAATAAGCGATTCCCTTAGGATTCTGGAACTCTTTTCCTTTTGTCCCTTGACTTCCAAAGAATAAAATCTTAACACCATTTTCAGAAAATTTAAGGACAGAGTTTCTTTCACTGTCGACCACAAATATATTGCCATATTCATCAACCACCAGGTCCTCTGCCTGACCCAAAGTGCCCTGCCAATAAATATTGGAGCTATCGGTGCGTGGAATTACCGGAGAGAAATCTTCTCCATCAAGTAATTGAACGGAATAATAACTTAAAAACTGGGAAAAGATAAGATTGAACCCGGTTGGGGTTAAATAAGTGAAGATTCCCAGGGGATACGCAGTTTTTCCCAGTTCATATCCTGTGGGGATGGCAGGTCCCAGATCGTAAAGCGTCGATGGCTCATAGAACAGAAATTTGGTTATTTCACTTCTGGTGAAATCACAGGCATAGTATTCAGCATGGCCGGAGAAGGGCAAAGGGTTAGGAGCAATTCCTTCATAGTTTGTCACCACTGTATCTACGTAGAAGACAGCTGGAACTATAACGGTATCGGTATCTATCACTATCGAATCAGGCGTTACGAATATTGTATCATAGGTCACCACTGTATCTTCAGGGGTAACAATTATGGTATCATAGATGTCCTCTGCTACATAGATAGGAATGAACTCTTTATCTTGGGTTCCTTTTTTATAGATAGTATTGCCACCGGTTGCCAAAAGCCTGAAGAGCCGATCCTGAGATACGCTGGAGGGACGCTTGACTCCATTATACTGATCGATGAAGTTGCCGGCTTGATCCAGTTTGACGATCCGGTCATTGTCCGTATCGGCGATGTAGATATATCCATCAAAGCCCACATGAACGTCCTGAGGATGGCTGAAGGGTATACCTCCAGCTGTTGTCCAGACTGGAGCGATGGGAACATAGGTAGTATCCAAAGTTCCCGCACCCAACTCAGGAAGGTTGGTGGGAAGTTTGATCTTCCGCCCACAGCCAGAGAGAATAATTAGCAAACTCAATATCCAAATGTATTTTCTGCCCATGACCGAATAATTAATTTGTCTCGTAGCATCGCAACTCCATGTGCGAACTTTACGGCGGAGACAAAACTCCGTCGCTACATTTTTTATAATATGTTAAGTTGCCAAAATATCAATGTATCTTAAATGAGGCTCTGACCGTGACGGTGATATCCTTCTGCTTGGTTTGAGTGTTATACATTCCGTAATCGCTGACCTCGGTGGAGAAGGGTTCGGTGATCTGAAACACTCCCACCCTCAAACTGGTGACGTTGCCGAGATGGACGTTTGAATTTCGAGCAATCTCGGAAGCTCGTTTTTGTGCATCCTTAGTGGCTTCAGCCAAAAGCTCCATTTTGATATCGGATAATTTGGAATAGAAATATTCCAGATTAGAGTTTTGTAAAATGATGCCTTTGTCAATTAGGGCGGCTGGATTCAGCGCTATGTCCTCCACCGCCGCGATATTGGAGGTAATGACAAAGACGCCCTGCTGGAGATTGTATCCGGAAATTTGACCTTCACGGGAGTAATTAGATAAAGTATTTATGGGCTGAATGGTGAGTTCCTTCTCTTGAAGTCCTTTTTCCGAAAAAAGCTTTTTCAAGAATTGCAGATCATTTTGGATAAGCAAGTAGCCGCTGCTGACATCGTTAAGTCCGGTATTGCGGCCGATTGTGATCCGCCACTTTACGATGTCCGAATCGAATCGTTTGGTAGCCATTCCGACAACATTGATGGTATCGTCCGATGATCTGGCATTATAAAAAAAGATGCCGAAAACCAAAGCGGCCACAATTAGGCTAGCGCTCAGCAATATGACATGTCCAGTTTTCATGACTCCTCCATTTAAAATTTATTCGGATTTCAAATACTATTACCGCAATTGAGTTGCGTAATTTTAAGACGATCTTCTCGAAAAAAGTTGCTCATTAGGTAAACTTATATTTGTCAAGGAAACAAAACCGTGTCTCTTTATATCTCTCCCCCTATGCGTATGCATCTTCGATCCTCCCCCTCTCCACACTTGAGACTGTGTCATAATTGTGTTTTGAGATTGTAGCCGCAATCCTTAGATTGCGTAAGTCATTGGAATTCAACAGCTCGATTTCGCAGACTAAAGGGACTGTTGAAAAAGTCGTTTAAAAGGTTATTTTTTTGATCTACTATGTATCATACCCAACGAATGTTAACGATTTCTCTATAAAAGTTCGTTTGGGTCGGTTCTTTGAAAACTGAATAAG
>JALHUP010000340.1 GCA_022866585.1 Candidatus Zixiibacteriota bacterium
CTTTTGCTTTTACGGTGAAAACTATGGGGTTTTTTGATTTTCTTGAGCCTACTTGAAAAGCCTCTTCTTTGCTTTTGCTCAAGTGGACGTATCTTCTTTTCATCGGTTTTATGCCCTCACCCAAGATGGTATTTTTCATGGCTGGGCTGGTCCCATGATAAAGATACAGAGAAGGCTCTGAGGGCTCGGTGTCCAGCTCCACCTCGATGGAATGACCATATCTGGCTCTGATTTTCTCTCCCTTTATTTCAAATCTTTTTTTGGGGCAGTTTTTCACCACACTTTCAATATCAGATAATTGAACGCTCCCATACCGATTTTGAAGCACGATGAGTAAATCACTTATGTCCACGAAACCGAAAGGATCAAGTCTTAATCCAAAATTCTGGGGTTTGTGTCTTAAGACGAAACTCATGAATTTTGATAACCCGACGAATCTGTTTATAGTTTGCATCATTTTAAATGCTTTCAAAAAAAATCTTTCAGATGAAATAATAAGCAATTTTTTTTCTCCGTCAACTACAAAAAATAAAAAACTATGCCAGCCTTCTTTGAAAAACGGTTCTTTTCCAAATCAGTTGCTAAAGTCCACATGTCCGCCAGAGACGGATCTGCCTGTGGCATGAAATGTGCATATGCACAGATACGAGTATATGGACACGAATTCCGTGTCTTGAGATTTGATTTTGCCACAAAGCGCAAAATTCGATTTTTTTACCTCTCTCCCTTTTGTTCCCCCTCTCCACATTTGTGGAGACGGGGATAGGGGGTAAGGTCTTGAAAACGTCTTTTTCATTAAGTCCTTAAGCTCGTTTCTGTTATTGAGAATTCTATCCACTAAAATGGAGAAGAACCTAAAAAAACATTTCTTTACAAATCCAAATTGGGATTATATAGTATATAATTGAAATTGCTATTTATGTTTTGAGTGCAGATAGGTGATTCAAAGAAAAGGAAAATGAGAAACACTAACCCCAAGAGTTTGGATAAACAATAAACCCTAAAAACTCGGCAGGTGAATGAAATGAAAAGAATCTCTGTTGTTTTTGTAATCTCTATGGCTTTTGGCTTACTTTTGTTTAGTTGTGCCACCACAGGTCCGGGGGGCAAAAAGAGCCTGATTTTAATCGGGACCAAAGACGAAGTAGCCATCGGACAAAGTCTGGTCAAGGAGATAGAGTCTCAAAATAAGGTTACTGATGATACAATTTTGGGGAATTATGTAGATCAGGTCGGGCAGAAAGTAGTCTCCGTTTCTGATAGGAGAGACATTGCCTATCATTTTAAGGTTTTAGAATCTCTAGAGATCAATGCCTTTGCTTGTCCGGGAGGTTTCATTTATGTATATAGTGGGCTTTTGAAGACCATGGACAATGAAGCGCAGTTGGCGGGAGTGGTTGGGACATGAGATCGGACACGTAGTAGCCAGACATAGCGTAAAGAGGCTCCAGCAGGTTTTAGGGCTTCAGGTGCTTTTGTCTTTAACTTTAGGAGAATCAAGTGAGTTGACTCAAAAGGCGGTCGCCACTGGAATCGGGGTCATCATGCAAGGTTATAGCAGACAAAATGAGTTTGAAGCAGACTATGACGGAACCTATTACATGACCATGTCCGGATATGATCCAGGAGGTATGATCCAACTTTTTGGAAAATTTAAAGAGATGGAAAAAGACAAAAAGGGCACATTTTTAGATCAGCTTTTGGCTTCTCATCCTCCTACACCTGAACGGATAGCCAAGGTGGAGGAGGACGTCAAATCTTTCAATTTAGGGGACAAAAAGCTAACTTTGGGTCAAGAGAGTTACCAAAAGATTAGATCAAGGTTGAAGTAAATCCCCCAACAAATTAAACAAATAAAGCGGATTACTCACAGCTGATTAGTTAGATTAAGCTGATCTTCTGCTATAGGCATCTGCTTAATCCGCTTCATCAGATGTGAATTCGGGTATTAAAAAAGGCGTCCCGCCGTGACGAGACGCCTTTTTGATTTCTTTTTTAATTTTACCAAGGATCTCCGGGCAAAGGAGTTGGACCGTGTTGGTATAGATAGTTTACTAGATAGACAACGTCTTCAATATCAATTAACCTATCCGGTCCATTTATATCAGCCGTTATGAGGTGGGGTGGAGGTGGACCGTCCATATACAAATAATTAACGAGATAAACTATGTCTGTTACGTCCAGCTTGCCATCGAAGTTGACATCCCCGGGCCAATACTGAAGCACCGGAAAATCCCCCAGCACGAACTGAGGCTTAAAGCCCTTCGGCTCAGTGGTTGTAAATATCAAATGATTTATAGGGGGAAAGAAAGTGCTGTCCACCATGACTAAACCAGTATTGCTGGTCAAGGTAAAACATAAGCTGGCAAAAAGTCCCCGATCAGGGGGAATTGGAGGTTCTGATACTGGAATTGCTCCTATCAACACTTTACTTGCTCCAAGGTCTGGGTTGACCGTTCTGTATTGTAAGGGCGGGAATATGGTTTCTCTGAAAGTGACGGAATCATAAATTACGGGTCCAGACCAAATAAGAGGCAAGATGATGGCTCCCACCGAATCATCAGTTGCGATCCGAATGTGTGCATAAAATTTTCCGGGACCGCTGGGTAAGGGCCAATAGGCATTATTGGGGTAGAATGAAACCGAATCCGGAAGGGAGGGGTCATTAGGATCTTGCTCGGATCTCAAACGGAACTCTCCTTTGAGAAACTGTGGGGTATAAGTAATAGAACCCCCTTTGGTAAATAAGAGATGCTCCTGGGGGAGAGGAGAATTGGCAACGGTATCAATAGTCAAAGTGCCGGTATCAGTGGTAGAGAAATAGAACTTAACCAGCATCCCTCTGCCTTCAGGGATAGATTGCTGTGTTCCAACATTTGCAGTAACCAAAACCTTTTTATTGGTGTTATCTATGGTTACGTTTTTATTGAACAGATAGTCAATCCTGCTTCCAAAGAAGCTGAATGAGTCAATGGTAGCAGGACCGGTCCAGGTCAAAGGAACCTGCAGGGCAATAAAAGAACTATCGTTCCTAAAATATACCGGTATGGCAATCTTTCCCACGCCGGGAGGTTGGGGAACCAAAAAGCCCGTGGATCTTAAAAATACTGAATCTGGTCCAACGGGGTCATTAGGATCCTGCCCCGCAAAGCTTGAGCCGAAAAGAGAAAACTGCAAGATTACAATTCCTAAGAATAAAACTAAAAGAGACTTTTTCATTTTTTCCTCCGTATTGTGGTTTTGTGAAATGAACCATAAATCATCGAAAATATTTGCTTCTTCCAAAAAAATCTACCCAAGCGTCTTTATCTCTTTAAGAGTAAAACCTAAAATATAATATAAACAAATCAGGAAGATAGTCAAGAAAAATCTTCACAATTTTTTAACTAATTGATTTTAAAAGAATTACCGTCTCCGTAGAAGGCTGAAAAACTATGTTTATCCCTCACCTAAAAAGCGTATTCTATTGTTCTAAAAGAACTTTCGAGGCAAAAGTGGATAATTTTATCAAAAAAACGATTGACATATTGAAAAAAGAGTTTAAATTTAATAAAAATTGCGGATTTTAGGCTTATAAATTGTTTTAGCTATGTTACATAGAAACGTCTTGGTTTTAAATCAAAACTATGAGCCGCTCTCGGTCTGCACCGTGAAAAGAGCCATAGTCTTAGTATATTTAGGGAAGGCTGAAATCATAGAGAAACATGATGGGTATATGATTCATTCGGTCTCCTTAAGATTTCCGGTGCCCAGCGTGGTGAGGTTAGGATTTTACATCAAAGTGCCAAACAAAAGGATCCTTTTGACCCGCAAGAACATCATAAAAAGAGACGGGCACAGGTGTCAATACTGTGGGGAGAACCACGGCGCTATGACCGTTGACCACGTAATTCCAAAAATTTACGGGGTCCAAGATAGCTGGGAGAATTTGGTCTGTGCCTGCCTTAAGTGCAACAATATCAAAGGAGATCAAACTCCAGAACAGGCAGGATTTAAGCTTTTGCGTCGACCTAAAAGACCGAATCATATTACTTTTATTCAGCAATTTATTGGTATTTCAGATCAAAGATGGAAACAATATCTCTTTTTGGATTAAAAACAGTTGTCAGTGATCGGTGGTCAGTGATTAAGGTCTTGAGCTTTTAACTTCTAACTTCTGACTTCTAACTTCTAACTTTATCGGAGGCATGAATGTCCAAAGAAGTGATCTTAAGCGGTATGCAGCCCACAGGCAAATTGCATCTAGGTAACTTAGAGGGGGCTTTAAGACATTGGGTCAAGCTTCAGAATGATTACGAGATGTATTGTTGCATAGTGGATTGGCATGCCTTAACCTCTGATTTTGATCATACCTCTGACCTTAATGATAGGATAATAGAAGTAGCCATAGATTATCTTTCCGCGGGACTTGACCCTGAAAAATGTGCCATCTTTCTTCAGTCTCAGGTTAAAGAACATGCGGAGCTACATCTTCTTTTTTCCATGATCGTCCCCCTTGGATGGCTGGAGAGGGTTCCTTCATACAAAGAAAAAAGCGTGGAGTTGGGTTTGGATAGCTATGGATTTTTAGGCTATCCGCTTCTTCAAGCCGCAGACATCTTGATATACAAGGCTAATTGGGTTCCAGTGGGAAAGGATCAATTGCCCCATATTGAGCTTACCCGGGAGGTGGCACGAAGATTCAACAGTTTATATGGAGAGGTTTTCCCTGAGCCTCAAGCCAAACTCAGCCAGTTTTCGGGAATCTTAGGGATAGACAACAGAAAGATGAGCAAATCTTATAACAACGACATAACCATGGGCGAATCGGATGAATCAACCGCCAAGAAAATTTCCATAATGTATACCGACCCCACCAAGATACATCTTGGTGATCCCGGACACCCAGATGAATGCCCGGTATATCTTTTGCATAAGATTTATAATCCAGATCACAAAACCATTCACGAAAGATGCTCCACCGGAAAATTGGGATGTGTAGAATGTAAGAAGATGTGTGCCGAAAGCACCAACAAAGCCTTAAGACCAATTCGCCAGAAAAGAGCGGAGCTGGAAAAGAATCTGCTTTATGTGGAAAAAGTATTAATTTCTGGTGCAGAAAAAGCGCGGTCTACCGCCCAAAAGACCATGCAAGATGTGAGAAAAGCAATGAAGCTGAAATAAATATCCTAACAACCTACGTTGCATCGGGACTTTGTAGTCCCGATGCAAAAGAGAGGGGAAAATGGAATTAACCGAAACACAGGCACAAGAAAATAGTTCATCCTATTCGGTAAAATTGGACGTTTTCGAAGGTCCGTTAGACTTACTTTTGTTCCTCATTAAAAGGGACGAGATAAATATCTACGATATTCCTATTGCCCATATCACCAAGCAATATTCAGAATATATTGAGTTAATGAAAGTGCTGAACTTGGAGGTCGCCGGTGAGTTTATCGTCATGGCTGCTACCCTGATCCGAATCAAAGTTAAGATGCTTCTGCCCAAGACCGTGGATGAGGAAGAGGAGGAAGACCCCAGAGAGGAATTAGTTCAAGCCTTATTGGAGTATAGAAAGTATAAAGAGGCGGCTTTTGTTTTAAAAGAGAAAGAAGAGGAGCAATCTCAGTGGTTTCCCCGCACCGATCTCGATTTATCAGGATTGCCAAAAGACGAAATTCTGGTAGAAGCAAGCTTATATGATTTGATGCTTGCTTTCAAGAAAATCGTGGATTCCCTTCCCAAGGAGACTTTCCACACCGTAAATTACCCCAAAGTTACCATAGAAGAAAGAATCGAATACGTGTTGAACTACTTATCTCAAAAAGAAGGAGTTGTTTTCACAGACCTTTTCATGGACACTCCCATCAAATTGGTGATGGTGGTCACCTTCATGGCAATTTTGGAATTGATCCGACTGCAGAAAATCTACATCAGGCAGAATAGACATTTTTCAGAAATCTGGGTATTCAGAAATGATAGGTGAAAGGTTTTAGGTGTAGGGCAAGGGGAGAATAAATCTTCGTAGCGTCCCGCAAAAGCGGGGCGTTATTTTTTTGTAAAAAAATCAAAAAATCTGTTTGTTTTTTCTCTAAAGCATGTTATATTTTTCACAAGCTTTTTAGCTTGAATTAACATGAAGAATGAATTATCATTACTAAACCAAAATCAGAACTTTGGAGGTGTTTATGACTTTTGATGAGAGACTAAGGAATGTTTCGGTAATCGGGGCGGCTGGGAAAATGGGAAGTGGGATTGCACTTCTTTTAGCTCAGGAGATGGCGAAACAAAAGCTAAAACCGGAGAACAAAAATGTCCCCTACCGGCTGAATTTGATCGACGTCAACGATGTGGCTTTGGATGGTCTTCAGACATACCTCAAAGGCCAACTGATAAAAGCTGGAGAGAAGACTACCGTGTTGTTACGAGACCTGTATAAAAATCGTGAAGATCTGGTGGAGAATTATGACGTCATAGCGGCGTTTGTGGATGATGCCATGTCGCTTTTCAGATTAGGAACGGATTTGGGCATGGCGAAGAATTCTCACATTATCTTCGAGGCGGTAGTGGAGGACAAAAATATTAAAGTTGATCTACTCAAAAAGCTGGATCAACTAACGGGCAAAGATGCCGTGTATTTCACTAATACCTCTTCCATTCCTATAAACGTTCTTAACAGAGAGGCAAATCTAGGAGGAAGGATAATTGGCTTCCATTTCTACAATCCACCGGCAGTTCAAAAATTAGCGGAGCTGATCGCCGCAGACCAGACCAAACCTGAATTGAAAGAGATGTCGTTGGAGCTTGCCAAAAGGTTACGGAAGACCATTGTTCCTTCCAACGACATAGCAGGATTTATAGGCAATGGTCATTTTCTGAGAGATGGTTTACATGCTATAAGAGAAGCAAAAAAATTAGCAGACGAATATACCCTACCCGGGGCGATTTACATCATGAACAAAGTCAGCCAGGACCTTTTGGTCAGACCTATGGGCATCTTTCAACTTATAGACTATGTTGGGGTGAACGTCTATCAATGTATATCCGAGACGGTTTCCGGATATATCAAGGGTGAGAATCTAAAGGATGACCTGCTTGCCAAGATGATCCAGAAAAAAGTCCTGGGTGGTCAGCGTGCTGACGGGAGCCAGAAGGATGGATTTTTAAAATATGAAAAGGGGCGTCCTGCCGGGGTCTATGATCTGGAAAAAAGTGAATATAAAATGTTCGATCCTTCCGGCTGGAGTGGAGAGATAGATAAGAAGTTAGGAGATTATCCAAAAGGCATCGTTCCCTGGAGAAACCTTTTGATGGATCCCAAAAAGGATGAGAAACTCACCGTATATTTTAAGAATTTGAATGCCTCAAATACGTTAGGGGCAAAATTGGCTAAAGCCTATTTGAAAAATTCCAAAGAGATTGGTGAGTTTTTGGTTAAAAGCGGCGTAGCCAAATCAGCCCAGGATGTGAACAACGTCTTGCTCAATGGATTCTATCATCTTTATGGACCGATCAATGATTACATCTGATGCACATTTGAAGCTCGTTTGACGGTGTCGATGCTCGTATCGAAGCTGGAGGTTCGTAAGTTGAAGTTCGTTTTTTTCCAGCTTCGAGCTTCCACAAGCAAGCGTCAATATCGAGCGGAGCGAAATCCGTAGGACGAGCTTCGCCAACGATAAACGAAACACGGAAACGTATCTGTAGTAGCAGAGCTTGCTCTGCGATAAGAATAAAAATTAGGACTTAGCTAAATTTCGATCTAAAAAATTGATGGAGGTGTTTTATGAAGAAGTTAAGAAAGCCGGTCTATGCGACCGCAGGCTATAATACGGTCTCGTTTGGTTCCGGGAGAAAGGAGTTCAATCCTAAAAAGCCTCGTCCTGGTTTAGAAGAATACATAACGGAGGCAGGGAAAGGAGTAATCGCACAAATCAATGACGTCAATAACATTGATGAAGGAATTATCAGCAACTTCATGGCCGCTCGCTTCAATCGGCAGGGAAATCTTGCGGCGATGATCCCCATGATCCATCCCAGTTTGGAATATAAACCTTGCACCAGAGTGGAAGGGGCATGTGGCTCTGGCGGTTTGGGATTATACACTTCAGTAAAAAGCATACTGTCGGATGTCTCTGACGTAGTATTGACCATCGGAGTTGAGGTGCAGAACACGGTTAAGGCTGTCTATGGAGCAGACATTTTAGCCGGGGCGGGTCACTATCGCACCGAAAGAAAGGAAGGACACGTCTACTTCTTTCCGGCAAAGTTTTCTGACCGGGCGGGAGCGTGTTACGATAAGTTCGGATATGATTACATGAGAAAAGGGATGGCTCACTGGTATGTCCATGCTATCACCAATGCGAGAAAGAACCCTAAAGCCCAGGAATATCATAATACCATAGAGGATTTGTTGGCGGCTGGCATGACCCCTCCCAATCCCAATGTCTTCTGTGAACATATAAACGTATATGATTGTTCCAAGGTATCAGATGGAGCTTCCGCTTTGATTTTTGCCTCAGAGGAGGGATTAAAAAAGATCGGGATCGACAAAAAGTATGCCATAGAGGTGGTAGGTTGGGGGCAGTCCCAAGCAGACATTTCTAAAAAACCAGAGGAGCCCACTAGACTAACCACTACCAGACGATCTGTGGAGAAAGCTTACGAGATGAGCGGACTGGGTCCTAAAGACATTGGTGTGCTGGAAGTTCATGACTGTTTCACCATTGGCGGATTGCTTCATCTGGAGGCAACCGGAGTGGTTGGATACGGAGAAGGAGCCGCATTTGTAGCTGAAGGAAAGACTGCCATGGACGGAGAGATGCCCACCAACCCCACCGGTGGGCTTGTCGGATTCGGTCATTACACTGGAGGAACCGGGACCAGGCAGGCGGTGGACTTGGTTCATCAATTAACTGGTAAGGCTGGGGATTGTCAGGTAAAGATTAACTCAAACAGACCTTATGGAATGCTGATCAGCATGGGCGGAAACGACCGAACCGTAACCTGCATGATATTCAGAAGAGCGGCATAAACGTCTGTGCTTGCTACTGATCCTCTGACCTGGCGAGCAAATATGACGAGGAGTAAATATGCAAACAGCCAAATACGAAGTTAGTGAGCTTCTTAAACGTTTACCAGAGGACTGCTCTTTAGAGGATATTCAGTATCATCTTTATGTCCTTCAAAAGATTGAACGCGGTTTGCAAGACGTTAAAGAAGGTAGAATCTACACCCAGGAAGAAGTTGAAAAGTTGATGGCGAAATGGCTCGAAAAGTAATCTGGTCTTACTAAGCCTCGGCTGACCTCGAAGCGATCGCTGAATACATTGCTCGTGATTCTGAATTTTATGCGGCGGCATTTGTTCAGGAAATTCTGGTGGCGAGCCGGTCCCTTGACATGTTTTCGGAGAGAGGCCGCATTGTCCCCGAGCTTGGTAATCCTCTGATTCGGGAGCTTTTGGTGAGAGAATATCGTCTGATTTATATTCTCGAGGAATCACAAATTGTCATCTTGGGACTTATTCATGGAAAACGAGATTTAAAAAAACTATGGGAAGAAGAAAAACGAGGAAGTTGAAAAACAAAATCTGTCAAATCCTTTGGAATGTTGATCAGCATGGGCGGAAATGACCGCACCGTCACCTGCATGATATTCCGAAGAACGGCTTAATCAGTACTCGTAGTTTTGTTATGGCTATGAAGAGCTACTCAGAGAGGGAATTTGGAGTGTTCACCTTTAGGTGAACCAAGTCTAAACTTCTTGGTTTTTGCCTTGAGGAAGAGAATCCGAGGATAAGAAATTTCAGGTCAAGCTAAAGCTTGACACTCCAGCCAAACCTTCTTCGTTAGACTTTTACACAGCTCTCTGATAAGGAATAAAACAACCTCAGACTCTGTTGCGCTTCGTGTGTGAGATATAACCAAAACAAGGAGCATTTATGGACTTTGAATTTACTGAAGAACAAAAAATGGTGAAGGAGGCGGCGGCTGATTTCGCCAAAAATACTTTATTGCCCCGTGCTCAAGAATTTGACGAAAAGGAGGAAATTCCAAAAGAGATTTACCAACAACTGGCTGAGTTGGGATATTTAGGTATGCTCGTTCCCGAAGAATATGGCGGATCCAACCTCGATTTCGTCAGCTATATCTGCGCCATGGAAGAATTCGCTAAGGCATGCGCCGCTTTGATGATCTCGCTTTCAGTGCATAATTCACTGGTATGCGATGCCATCTTGAATTTCGGAACTCCGGAACAGAGGAAAAAGTATCTTCCTGCTTTAGCCAAAGGAGAAATGATCGGGGCGTATTCTTTGACTGAACCGGGATCGGGCACAGATGCGGGAAGCTTAAGAACCAGTGCCTTGCCAAAAGGAGGTTACTATCTGGTAAATGGAACCAAAGCCTTCGTCACCAACGGAGGGATTGCCGATCTTTTCGTGGTCTTCGTGTTGACCAAACCAGAGCTTAAATCCAAAGGTATCTCCTGTCTTCTGGTGGAAAAGGGAGCGGAAGGAATGTCTATCGGTGTCAATGAGAAGAAGATGGGGATCAAAGGTTCTGATACCCGGGAACTTTCCTTCGCCGATTGCAAGATTCCCAAAGAAAGTCTATTGGGTGAGGAGAATAATGGATTTAGAATCGCCCTTTCTCTTTTGAACTCCGGCAGGATCGGAGTGGGGGCGCAGTGTGTCGGAATTGCCCAGGCGGCTTTTGAGGAGGCTTTGAAATACTCCAAGGAGAGAGTTCAATTTGGACAGCCCATCTGCAATTTTCAAGCCATAGCCTTCAAGCTGGCAGACATGGCTACCCAGATAGATGCTGCCCGACTTTTGGTCTATCGCGCCGCTCATCTCAAAAGCAAAGGTCAAAAATGTGGCAAAGAAGCCTCTATGGCAAAGCTTTTTTCTTCTGAGATAGCAAACCGGGTGGTCAATGAGGCGGTTCAGATTCATGGGGGATATGGCTACATGAAAGAGTATGCAGTGGAAAGGTATTTCAGAGATGCCCGGGTGACGGAGATCTATGAAGGAACGTCCGAAGCTCAGAGAATTGTCATCTCTCGAGAGCTATTGAAGGAATGACTATTCCCCTGACGCAACCCTCTCACCTTAGTCCTCTCCCCAAAGAGGAGAGGAGACTGATTCCCTCTCCCCCGGGGGAGAGGGTTAGGGTGAGGGGGAGGTAACCTTATGCCGAGCTAATATGAGTGTCTTCGCTTCTTTTTGAGAAGACCCATACAGGAGAATGATATGAAACTTACCCCAGAGCACGAAAAATTCCGTCAAAAGATAAGGGAGTTTGCAGAAGCCGAAATCGAACCCAAATCTTCTTTTCTCGATGAATCCGGAGAATTCCCTTTTGACACCGTGAAAAAGTTAGGAGAGATGGGGGTCTTAGGGATGGTGGTTCCCGAAAAATATGGTGGATCGGGATACGACACCATGAGCTATTCCATAGCCGTAGAGGAGATCTCTCGGGTTTGCGGCTCCACCGGCATTACTGTTGCGGCTCATAACTCTTTGGGACTTTATCCCATCTATCTTTTTGGCAACGAGGAGCAGAAAAGAAAGCATATTCCTCCTTTAGCCAAAGGGAAGAAACTGGGTTCATTTGGTTTAACCGAGACAGGCGCGGGTTCAGATGCGGCTGGCACCAAAACCACTGCGGTTTTGGACGGTGACTTCTATGTGGTCAACGGAAGTAAATGTTTTATCACCAATGCCAGCGTAGGAGAGACCTTTGTCTTCACCGCCATGACCGACAAGACCAAGGGATACAAAGGAATCAGCTCGTTCATATTAGAAAAGGGAATGAAAGGTTTTACCATCGGGAAAAAAGAGAACAAGATGGGTTTGAGAGGCTCGGATACGGCCACCCTGATTTTTGAAGATTTAAGAATACCAAGGGAGAATCTTTTGGGAAAAGAGGGAGAAGGATTCAAACAGTTCATGATAACTCTGGATGGGGGGAGGATCAGCATAGGAGCTATGGCTCTGGGAATTGCCCAGGGTGCATTTGATAAAGCCTTGAAGTATGCTAAAGAGAGAGAACAATTCGGACAGCTCATAGCCAACTTTCAAGCTATCCAGTGGAAATTAGCGGACATGGCCACCCAGATCGAAGCCGCCAGACATTTGATTTATCATGCCTCATGGCTCAAGGACAAAGGGGAAAAATTCGTAAAAGAATCAGCTATGGCTAAACTTTATGCCTCAGAGGTGGGGAGATTTGTCACCTATCAGGCTATTCAGATTTTAGGAGGATATGGATACCTCTCCAAATATCCATTGGAAAGATACATGCGGGACGTCAAGCTTTGTGAGATCGGCGAGGGAACCTCAGAGATACAAAAATTGATTATCGCCCGGGAGCTTTTAAAATAAAATTTTCTTTCCAGCACCTAACTTAAGTTAGGTGCTGGACTACAAATTCTATGGCAGAACCGAACCGCAAAAAATATATAGAAATTCTTCAGAAGATGACGGGAGAAGAGCGTGTGCGAATCGCATTCGAGCTATTCGAATTTGCGAAGGATATCATGATTGAAGGAATCAAAGCTCAAAACCCCGGAATAACGCCTGAAGAGATTCA
>JALHUP010000341.1 GCA_022866585.1 Candidatus Zixiibacteriota bacterium
CATCTTTTTTATGCATTTTGAACACCCTTTATTGAACTGCTTTAACAAACTATAACTAAAATAGCCATAATATATTGAAAAATAAAGTACTTACAAAACTGGGCAGCAACACTTTTTATCCTTTAAGCCCGCAATGACAGTCAGTTTGCTACGTTTGTATTAGTTGGTCTTCCTACTTTACATAAGTCAACCAGCCATATTTATCTTCTGCCTCTCCGGATACTATCTCAAAAAATCTGTCCTGCAGTTTTTTAGTTATCGGTCCCCTGGTTCCGGTTCCAATAGGGATTTTGTCTATGGAGCTTATAGGGGTTATTTCTGCCGCACTGCCGGTGAAGAAAACCTCGTCCGCAATGTATAAAGCCTCACGCGGTATGCTCTCCTCGATGACTTTCAGTCCCATCTCGTGCGCCAATGTTATTACCGTATTCCTGACAATTCCCGGCAAGATAGAGGAACCGAAGGAGGGCGTGATCAAAGCTCCGTCCCTTACTATGAATACATTCTCTCCGCTTCCTTCACTGACGTAGCCATAAATGTCCAAAGCTATCCCCTCCACATAACCATGGTCTTTAGCCTCCAGCTTGATGAGCTGGGCATTCATATAGTTAGCACCGGACTTAGCCATGGTTGGCATGGTGTTGGGAGCCATTCTATTCCATGAGGAGACACACACCGGCACTCCTTTCTCCAACGCTTCCGGTCCCAGATATTTCCCCCATCTCCAAACTGCAATGCAAACGTCTACCGGGCACCCGGTGGGGTCCACGCCCAATTGTTCATATCCGCGATACGCCACCGGCCTGATATAACATTCTTCCAACTTATTGATCTTTATTAGATCAATGATGGCTTGATTTATTTGCTCTTTGGTGTAAGGAATCTTCATGCGATAGATTTTGCAGGAGTTGAACAGTCTGTCCGTATGTGCTTGTAATCTAAAGATGGCTGGACCGTTTTTCGTTTTGTAACATCGTTCCCCCTCAAAAAGACTGGAGCCATAGTGAACCACATGGGAGAGGACATGAATTTTGGCATCATCCCAGTTCACCAATTTTCCATTCATCCAGATTTTTTCAACCTTTTCGAAAGGCATAGTTCCTCCTTAAATAGGTTTTAGGTGTTAGGTAAAAGGTGTAAGGCAATTTTTGTTTTCGTTTTCTTCTCCGCTTTAGTAGCTGAAATCCTTGAATCGAAACCTCTCCCCTACCCCCTCTTCATGAAATGGAGAGGGGGATAAAAGGGGGTGAGGTAAAATTCAGCACCTATCCTTTGCAACTTGCCACTCCAAGTGCTATGGACATAAATTTCGTTTCATGCGAATCCGCACGGGAGGTCAAAATTACTGGGACTTTGGTTCCTGCCACAATAGCCGCACATTTGGCAAAAGCAAATTCAATTAAAGTTTTATAAATGGCGTTGCCGGTTTCGATATTGGGACAAAGAATTATATCCGCATTCCCCGCCACCTGGCTTTTTATTCCCTTTATTTCAGCGGATTTTTCAGAGATAGCGTTATCCAAACCTAAGGGACCGTCCACGACTGCACCTTTGATCTGACCGCGTTGTGCCATCTTGGAAAGACAGGCACAATCAACAGTAGCAGGCATTTTCTCCGGATTAACTTTCTCCACCGCCGCTATGCATGCCACCAGAGGAGTTTCAATTCCCAAAAAATGCAAAACATCAACGGCATTCTGGATGATTTGGGCTTTTTCCATCAAAGAGGGAGAGATATTTATGGCGGCATCTGTAATCATTAAGAGCTTAGGATATCTGGGGATTTCAAAAACTGCCACATGACTTAAGAGTTTACCCGTGCCCAATCCTTTTTCCTTGTCCAGAATTGCCTTCATAAAATGAGCGGTTCTCACCAAACCTTTCATCATCAAATCCGCTTCCCCCCTATTTATAAGCTCACTGCATTTAAGGGAAGCCACAAATCCATCGGTTTCCTCCTCAATTTCAAATTTTTGTATATCGATTTTGTTCTTTATAGCTAATTTTTCGATCTTCTCTTTTGTCCCCACCAAGATTCCCTGTATAATCTTTTCTTTTCGGGCTTGTTCCAAAGCCAAAAGAATCTCTTCATCCTCTGCTAAGGCTACTGCCACTTTTTTGGGTCCGATTTTTTTTGCCAAATCCAAAATGTCATTTAGTGATTTCATTTCTAAAGGAATCTTTCCGAAATAGATATTAGAGCCTTAATTTCATTCTTGACAGCTCTCTTAAAATCGTTATAATATAAAAGGAGAGGATTGACAATGCAACAAAATAAAACCAGATGGATACTTTACATGGAGATTTAAATGAGGCTTTGTCCTTTCTGCAAAAAGACTTTAAATGATGACAGCAACTTTTGTGAAGTTTGTGGGTATTCGCTTGTTTTGGCTTTACCCATATTAGCCCTTCCTCATAAGAAGTTAAGTTTGTTGCTTGCTTGCGCCAGCATCATCTCTGGGATTTCGGCTTGTGTTTTTTCCTTATTTCCGGTCCTCTATTGGACCAGTTTTCCGTTAGTCATATTAGCCATCGGACTTGCGGGAGTTACCTTAGAGACTGTGTCCGGAAAATTCGATACCCTTCTGATCAAGATTTTGGCTATACTGGGTCTGGCTTTTGGGATCTTAGGTTACATATCATTCATGTTCCTTCGTTCCAATGTCCCCGGCATCGGGTATACCATGTAATAAACTAAGATACCCTCTGTGGTGATGCATTGGAAAGAATATTAACTTAAGATTTCTCCAATGTGGTACGCACTGATCAAAGTCATTAAGTTTCATAGACTGAATATAGCCGTTATTTTATGTTATTTTCTTTTCACTTTAATTTTTACCTTTCCTCTATTCTTACATATTTCCACCTCAACCCCTTTGGCTGACCGTCAAGGGGATCAATTTCAATCTATGTGGATGTTTTGGTGGTTCAAAACTGCTCTGTTAAATTTGAAAACAAATCCCCTGTACACAAATTTTGTATACTATCCTCATGGCTCCAGTTTAATTTATCATATGCCCATTTTCCTTAGCTTGCTTGCTCTCCCCTTTCAATATTTGTTTGGCTCCCCTGCCGGTTTGATCATCGGTTATAATCTCATATTGATGTTCACCTTCGTCTTAAGTGGATTCGGAGTATATTTGCTGACCAAGTATTTAGTCAAAGACCCTGTAACCGCTTTTATTTGCGGATTGCTCTTTGCTTTCTGCCCTTATCGTTTGTGGCATTTGAACCATTTAAATCTATTAAGCACCGAATGGATCCCTTTTTACATATTGTACCTGATTAAATCGGTAGACGAGAAGTCCTTAAAGAATTTCCTCTGGACGGGAGCTTTTTTTATTTTTACATTTTTATCCGATTTTACTTGTGCTTTGTTTCTTGTCCTATTTACTCTGATCTATCTTATATATCTATTGGTAAAATCCAGAAAGCAACTATTGGATAAAAAAGTTATAAGAAATTCCTCTATAGCGCTATTCACTGTAATCATAATATTGTCGCCCCTTTTATATAGTTTATCTTCCACTAAGATTGCTTGGCCGCAACCCTCAATGGATGAGTTGGGGCGTTACTCCGCAAATTTATTGGGCTATTTTTTACCGGTCAAAGAAAGGTCTCTTCTGGGTAGTCATCTTCTTCCTTCCCAGCGCGATTATAATGCAGTAGCTGGGGGAGAGATATTTTTGGGCTATATTTTGCTTTTTTCCGTGCTATATACTTGGATAAAGCTTCGAGGGAAGAAGATAAAATTTTGGTTTTTTAGTTCCCTGGTTTTTCTTTTGCTCTCATTGGGTCACACGCTCCACATTTATAACCATTCTTATTATTCCAAGTGGCTTCCTTATAATCTCTTATATACCCATGTTCCTCTTCTTCAGATAGGTCGAACGCCCTGTCGTTTTTCGCTTATGGCCACTCTTTGTTTGATCATCTTTTCTAGTTATGGATTAACTCGATTTTTTAACTTGCACAATACTAAAGATAAGAATCTTTCCGATTTAAAGAATTTCTTCAGGGGCTTTCTGGTCAGGAAAGGAATGCCCCTGGTTGTGGTGATGCTGGCTTGTTCAGAGTTTATTGTGCTTCCTACAACATTAATTAAGGTAGATATCCCGGAATGCTACAAAAAGATAAAGGATACGCAAGGAGAGTTTGCTATCTTAGAGCTACCCGCTTCTTTCTCTGGAGTGGGATTAATAGGTAACGTTTATATGTTTTATCAAACCGTCCACGAGAAAAAAATAGTTAACGGTTATCTTACTCGCCATTCTCCTAATAGTATGGATTTTCTCAAAGAGCTCTTTCCTGAAGAAAATATAACGCTGGATAGCAGATTCAGAGATAAATTAGCCCAAAGTAATGTAAAGCAGGTGATAGTCCATGAATATCAGAAACGGCTGGAAGGGACACTGGAAAATGAAGATACAAGCTGCTTAGTTATTAAAGAGAAACCCTCAAGCATTAAAGTTTTTCAGTCATTTTAATTTCGACGATTCTAAAAAGTAACGTCTCGTTGGCTATGAGAGATCCTTTGATTGTAAGGTCCAGAGTATTTACTATATTACCGTATCTATTAAACAAGGTTTCTATGTTTATCGTTTATCGGCTTGGGTTTCGGCTACGTATCGTGTATCGTCTGTCGGTTTCGTCTGTTATATTTTAGACGATGCGTATGCATTCATACGAATAAACGACTGACGATAACTTTTTAAACGATACCTAACCGAAACCGTAACCTTTTTAAACGAAACCCAAAAGATGCAATCCTTATTTAATTAACAAAGCATTATATAAAATAAATCAGGGCTGGTCAACTTCGACCAGCCCTTTCTTTTGGCTATAAGCTAACTACTACATTCCGAGTTTTCAGGCACATCCCTTTTGAGGAGGAGGTCCTCCTATGAAGAGATAATTTATCAAATAGACCACATCGGTTACGTTAACATAACAATCGCGGTTCGGATCCCCAGCCGCCATGGGATTAGGTGGAGATCCCCCTATGAACAGATAGTTTATCAAATAAACTACATCCGTTATGTTTACTGTTCCATCCCCATTTGCATCCCCATAAACATAGAGCCCGCCGACATCCATATTGGCATACATGGCGGAATCAGAATCCGAGATGTTCCATACCGCCACCTGGGTGGAGTTATCATCATAATCCCGACTGCTGGGAGTAGTAGCATCGTCAAAGGCTCGCTTATCATAAGATCCCGGAAAAGGATCCCCTATGTCTCCTTTATTGGGGGTACCATAACACCCTTCTAACTGGAACCCTCCATCCGCCTGCTCCAAAGCCATCTGATAGTGCGGATAAGCCGGGGCTCCTGGGCACCATTCATTGTCATTGCTCCACATGTCTTCATCCACATGGTATATCAGCAAACCGTCGCCCGGTAAGTATTGGTCAAAGCCGACCATTTGCCTGTTCTCCACTAAAAAATATTGTGATCCACCCCCACCTAAGGTCCAAAGCCGATAGGCTTTGGGTGAGGTCTCGAGCTGAAGGATCTCCACGTTGGTCAAATTAAATGTTAAGGTATCCATATCAATCCATCCAAGCTTATATTTACACCAGGCATCGAAATGAGCTGGAGTCATTCCACCATTGTTCCAGCAACCAAACGCCATCACACTCCATTTCCCCAATCCATAAGAACTATAGTCGTAATCGTAAAAATCAGGGAGTCCCAGAACATGTCCGAACTCGTGACAGAAGACCCCTATATCAACCAAACTCGTGCCATAACGAACCTCCGGCTCCATGGCGTAGCTATACATATTTACTCCATCCTTAGTCATCACTGTAGAAGTACCCCATTGATGAGACCAAATATCACAAGGGTTTCCGGTTTGCTCCGCGCCTTGATCGGCATGCACCACAAATAAAGCATCCACCCAGCCATCCCCGTCCTGATCGTAGTTAGCGAAATTCACATATGGATCAGCCGCATTTATTGCATCTTCTACCAGCTTCTGAGCGTTATAAGGATAAGAACCAAACCCGTACTGGTATCCAAGCGTGCATGCATAAGCGATGTAGCTTTGAGGCATGCGATACCATCCATACACATCTCCGATCACCTCAAGGGTCTGATAGGAATTCTCCCAATAAAAGTCCCTCATGCTTCCGGTGGGGAAAACGAATCCTTTGCTAAAAAGAAGGGTGTCGAATTCACCGCGGTTACGAATAGATACATTATCATCGAAATCGACTAAAAGGACCACCGCCTTTATGGTATCCACTTGGGTGGACTTACCACCTCGTTTCAGAGGAGGATTAGGATTGGGTTGCCATACCCCTTTCTGTCTGGCAAGATTTGCTTGCCTTACTACCTCTTCCAGCCTCCCTTCCTTTTTAAGCTTTTCGACCAGCTCCGGCGACAAGGATACCGCATATGCTTCCAGGCTCAATGTTAAAAACGAAAAGAGAAGAAACAGACTAAAGATTTTAAAACTTTTCTTCATACATCCTCCTGAAACGGATTAGAGGTTAAATGGTTTTATCATCCGAATAAATTGTTTTGGCTTTTTTGAAAAGAAGAAGCGCTCTTATAAAAAGGATCTCCCAACCACTTTTTTTATTTTTACCAGCCCCAAGGTCTCTCCTTGAAGATGCCTTGATCTACATCCTATTGTTAAATACGCAATTCTTACTTCTTTTTGTAAATTACCATAATTTTCAAACAAAGCGAAATCACTAAAAAGTCTGTAAAGTGAGGAGGAAGCCCGCCCTTATTGATAATTGTATCTTGAGAACTGCAAAGGTTGCGATCAGATCAAAGGCGGAAGGTCGAAGGAAGGATTCACTGTGAATGGATATGAGGGATTAACTGGGTTCTATATAAGAGATTATTTTCGTAAAGCTTTTTGATAGAGATCCTCATACTTCTTGGCGGAGGCTTGCCAGGAGAAATCTTTTTGCATCCCATTTTTCATGAGTTTTGTCCAAGCCTCTTTATCTTGATAAACCTGAAGTGATCTTTTGACCACCTCCAATAGCTCATCGGAATCATAGTGTTTAAAAACAAAGCCGGTTCCTTCACCCGTATCAGTATTATAATCTTGTATGGTATCTGCCAAGCCCCCGGTCTCACGGACAATGGGAACAGTTCCATATTTCAGACTATATAACTGATTTAAGCCGCACGGCTCATATCTTGAGGGCATCAAGAACATGTCTGCTCCCGCCTCGATCAAATGGGCTAACGGATTATCAAAACGCAAATTGACTGAGAGCTTCTCAGGATATTTCTTAGCCATCTGTTTGAAAAGCTGATGATATTTTTCATCCCCGGTTCCTAAGATGACCATCCTAAGATCCAAAGAAAGAAGTTTGTCAGAAACCTCAGATAGAATATCGAACCCTTTTTGATCTGCCAA
>JALHUP010000342.1 GCA_022866585.1 Candidatus Zixiibacteriota bacterium
ATAGCTTTAGCATAAGCCAAAGCTTTTTTTATAGCCTTTCCGCTGTAATTTTGTTCAACTGCAATAAAACATGGAACCCCCTTTTTTTCTAAGAAAAAATTCCTCACTTGCTCTCCCGGAGCATGGGGAGCGACCATAATCACGTCCACGTCTTTAGGAGGAACGATAAGCTTGAAATATACGGAGAATCCGCAGGCGAAAAGCAAAGTCTTGCCTTCGGACAAGTTTCTTTTTAATTGCTCATCATAAATCTTTTTATGCAGGTGATCGGGGGCTAAGACCGAAATGATTTGTCCCAACGTTGCCGCTTTCTCAGTAGGGTAAACTTCGAAACCGTCTTTTCGGGCGGTTTTTATGCTGTTGCTCTTTTGGGGCAAGCCAACTATTACCTGAAGTCCGCTATCTTTCAAATTCAAAGCTTGTGCTCTCCCCTGACTTCCATAGCCAATGATGGCAATGGGCATTCCTTTCAAGTATTTCAAGTCCGCATCTTTATCTTTGTATATCTTCAAGATCGGCTTCTTCTCAGTTTAATGTTTATCGGTTTCGGTTTGGGTTTAGTTCGACAAGCTCACTACAAGTCGGCCACGTATCGTTTATCGTCTGTCGGTTCCGTCTATCCCGCCTTTGGCGGGACTGACGATGACTTTTAAGCCGATACGTTACCGAAACCTTTCTAAAACGAAACCCATAACTTCACTATTTCTTCGCTTTGACCAGAAGGATGATTCCCAAGATAAAAAAGAGGATATTGGCGCTCCAGGCGGCAAAAAGTGGGGGTAACCTTTCAGAGTAGCCAAAGGATTGTCCCATCCGTATGAGAGTATAATATACAAAACTGATGAACAGGCTGATGGCAAAGCCGATGGCAACTCCAGACCTTTTAGGATTAGCGGCGATGGGAGCACCGAAAAGAACGATGATGAAATTCACGAATGGAAATGAGAGTTTCAAATAAAGGTCCGTGGTTTCTTTGGCTACGTCCTGTCCACTTCTTTTTTTGGTCTTAACATAATCCGAAAGCTCAAAATATCCCATCTCGTCTGGTTTTTTTTGTCTTTGGGCAAAAGCTTCTGGTCTTATCTTTAGATCCAGACGCAAAAGCCTATCGAAAGTCTCATATTTCTCTACCTCCGTCTGCTCCGCCAAAGTGGTGGAGTCGGTGAGAACAGATTCTTCGGTCAACCCAGGCTTGCTTGAGGAGTCGGCAAAGATTCTCTCTCTGCCATCTTCAAAAATCCAACCATTTCCCGTCCAGTTCATCTTCTTTGCCTGTATCTGTTCTTTGAGTCGGTTCTTTTCAAACTTTTGGACCAAAACACCACTCCCCGTTTTCTCTTTGCTGTTGTAAACATCTAAGTGAAATATTGTCCCATCCTCTCCCTGAACAAATATGTCGTGGAGTAAAAAGTTTCTTTCTTTACTTTCCCTTTCGATCTCTACGGTTTTGACTTCCATCATCCTTTGGTAGGTAAAAGGAACAAGCGATCCTCCAAAGACTATGGTAGCCAGGCTTATTAAAAAAGCCAAAACGAATAAAGGCGACAACATTCGGTATAGGCTTATTCCGGCTGATTTCATGGCTAAAAGCTCATTATGTTTTGCCAACTGCCCTAAGGAGAAAAGAGAGGAAAGGAGCATAGCCACCGGAAGGGAGAGCGCGATTATGTATGGGGTATAATAAAAATAATACTTAGCGATCATGAAAAGCGTGGTATGTCTATCAATGAAGGTATCCAGGTGCTCGACCAAATCGACCACCAAGAAGATCACCCAGAAGGCAATCAGGCTGAAAAGCAGAGCATACAAAAACTGCCGAATTAAATATTTGTCTAATATCTGCATTGTACCTTTGAACCCTTGAACCAAGTATATTTTATTTTTCTTCTGCTATTTGCGTTTTTCTAAACCTTTTTGGCATAAATTTCCGTGTCCATTTCCAGGAGATGAAAGTGGTCTCTTTGGCGGATTTTATCAAGATGTAGGTTCCCGCCCCTCCGATTAGAATATTGGCGGACCACATAGCCCAAAAGGCGGGGATGAGTTGCCGGTCCGCTAACTCTTCCCCTCCGATCAAAAATGCCCAATAGAGAACAAAGAACCCCAGACTCAACCCCAAGCCGACCGTCATCCCTCCTTTTCTTGCCATTATTCCCAGAGGTGCTCCCACCAGGATGAAGACCACACATGCGGCTGGCAGAGCATACTTTTTGTGAACTTCCACCAATAAGCTATTTATCTCTCTTTTTTGGCTGTGGATATTTTGCTCTTCACTTTCAAGTTGGCTGAACACGTTTTTGTTTTTTCTTATCAGATATTCGATAGCTTCCTTCTTTTTTATGGGGGCTTGATCCTCAGAGTGAATATCCTTTTTCCCTTCAAGGATTTTAGATAAAGCTGTCTTAACCTGCTTCAGGATTTGTGCTTGTGAAGTTTTTACGTTTGTCTCCAGTCCTTTTATATCTTCAAGCATTTGATTTGCGCTTTTTTCACGATCGGTTCGATATTCAGAGTTTGTGCGAACTAACTTGTCTCCCACATCCTGAATATAGATGGTCTGCTTATTGAAGCTCACCCGTCGATATTTATTGGGATCCTTTTCATCGGTCTCATGAATCTCCCCATTGAAGAGATTAAAGATAAGGGTATTGCCGTCCGGGCTGAACTCAACCCTCCCCTTTTCAGCGATGATGGTGCGAGGGAGACGCCGTTCCTTCTGATCATATATGGTGATGCCCTCCACATCGGAGGAACGAGGATCTACCTTCTTTATCAGGATATGGTAACCCGGGACTTCGTCTATAAAAACGTTTTCCTTCAAATTCACGGTGGGACGCTTTTGGTGTATGTCTGCCATCAAAAGACGAGCTTTATGGTTGGCTTCGGGCAAAACCTGATTGTTGAAGATCACCATGCCCAAAGCCACGAAAAGAGAAGCCACCAAGGCGGGCATGACTACCCGGTAAAGGCTCACCCCACTTGCCTTGAGTGCCGTGATTTCATTGTCCTGCGAAAGCCTTCCAAATGCCATTAAGGTGGAGACCAAAACCGCCATGGGAACCGCCAAAGCCGCCATCCAGGCTAAGTTCAAAACAAATACCTGTAAGATGATAAAGGCGTTTAAACCCTTGCCGATGACCAAGTTTAATAATTCTAAAATGAAATCCATGATCAGAATGAAAAAGATCACAAAAAGCGCAAAGAAAAAAGGTCCCACATGTTCTTTGAAAATATAACGATATAATATTTTCATGTTTATCATCCTTAAATCACAATATAAATTTAATACGCAATTTTCACAAGCATTTTTATTCTTGACTTTGATCGACCTCATACGGTATATTATTTAATTGTAAATCTTGCCTTTGGTTTGAGGTGAGATGTGAAGTGCCTAAGTTCAAGATTTAAAATTCAAGATTTAAATTTTGCATCTTGAATATCGAGCGCAGCGAAATCCGTAGGATGGAATATTAAATCTAGGAAAAAAATGAAAACTTTGTTTGTCAAAGACCTGAAGCCGGGCTTGGAGGTGACCGAATTTTTCGTGCTTCGGAAAAAGGAGCTTAAAGAATATAACGGGCAGAGATTTCTAAAACTGGAGTTAGGGGATAAGTCCGGAAGGATCGATGCGGTCATATGGGATGATATAGACCAGGCATATGATGAAGCTCAGGTTGGCGAGATGGTAAAGGTGAAAGGTTGGGTGACCACCTATAAGGAATTGCCTCAGCTTAAAGTGGATAAGATAAGAAAAGCAAAAAAAGACGAGGTCGATTTAGTCGATTTCTTGCCCCAATCAGAAAGAGATTTTAACTTACTCTATGACGATTTTAAAAACGTCGTCCCAACCATTGAAAATTCCTATTTGAAAAGATTGCTTGAGCTTTTGATAGAAGATCTTTCTTTGATGGAGAAACTCAAGCGTGCCCCGGGCGGC
>JALHUP010000052.1 GCA_022866585.1 Candidatus Zixiibacteriota bacterium
AAAATCCAAAGAGTGCCGATTTTGGAAAATCGAGGTATAAGCTCGAAATTCATGTGTCCTGTAGGTTGAGATTCATATCCCGACAAATCTGATCAAAATGTGTGAATGCATCAAAAGAAAAGAAAAAAAGGTTTTAATCATTGCTTATTACTTTCCTCCCCTGGGTATGGGGGGAGTGCAGAGGGCGACCAAATTTGCCAAATATCTTCCCTTATTCGGCTGGAACCCTTTTGTCCTAACGGTAAAAGATGTGGAATATTTAGCTAAAGACCCTTCCCTCTTAGAAGAGCTTTCCCCAGAGGTGGAAATTGTTCGTACCGGGTCTTTTGACCCCTTGAGAATTTCTTTCGTATTGAAAAGCTTTTTCAAAAAGAGAAAACCAAAAGGCAAATCCGTCAAAAAAAACAGGGTTAGAAGATCAAAATTATCTTCCTGGTTTTTCTTTCCGGACAGCAAGATCGGCTGGATCCCCTTTGCTCTCTTCGCTGGTTTAAAGCTGGTAAGAGAAGAAAAAATAGATTTGATCTTTACCACCTCACCTCCTCCTTCCTTGCATTTGGCGGGTTATTTCTTGAAACTTTTAACCGGCAAACCCTGGGTGGCGGATTTTAGAGACCCCTGGATCGGCTATAAATTTGAGATTTATCCTACTTTTCTTCATTTTTTTCTCAAGGATCAATTAGTAAGATTAATTGTCAGAAATGCAGATAGAATAATATCTGCTAATCCTTCCATCACTAAGATAATGATGGAACAATACTCAGGGGCAAAAAAGATCGGGACGATCAATCAAGGTTACGATGAAAGCGATTTCGAAACCGGGGTTGCCAGGAAAGCAGAACTTTTCACCATAGGTTATCTGGGGACTTTCAGCCCGGATTGTGATCCTGAACCTCTCTTTTGGGCTTTGCGAAATTTGATAGACCAGAAATTAATACCAAAAGACAAGATAAAGTTTATCCATGTTGGTCTTTCCATGGGGATGGACCTAGACGGATTGATTGAGAAATATGATCTAAAACAAGTGTTTGATAAGAAAGGCTATCTTCCCCACAGGAAGGCTTTAGATCAGATGAAAGACGTTTCCATTTTTCTTTTGGTCACCTCGGACAATCCACTAATCTTTCCAGCAAAGGTGTTTGAATATCTCCTCTTCAAAAAGCCGATCTTGGGCATAGTTCCCCAAGAAAGTGGGGTGGGCAAGGTCATCTTGGAAATGAAATTGGGTAGGGTGGTCTCACCTGAGGATAAGAATGGAATCGCCGAGACTTTGCTTTATTATTTTTCAAATTTCGAAAATAAAACTTTTTCTTTTTCCAGAAACGAAGAAAATGTAAAAAAGTTCGACCGAAGGTATTTAACCTCTAAGTTAGCTTCTATATTCGATCAAATAACGGGGAAGGCACGTTGACTAAAAAACAAATCTTAGTTCTTTTGGTGCTTTTGGCGTGTCAGCTCATGTTTTTATGCGGTTTTGTATTCCTTCGGCTAATAGACTATGATGAAGGATCATATCTTTCCGCTGCCTATCTGGTCGGGGAAGGCAAACTCCCTTACCTGGATTTCTTCTATCCGCAAATGCCTTATCTTCCGTATGTTTATTCACTTGTCTCCCATAGCGGATTGTGGTCACTCTTCGGGGGAAGGCTCATCTCCGCTTTCGCGGGACTTTTTCTTGCAGTAATTTTCTTCAGGTTTGTCCATAAATTTTCAGGTGACGTGAATCTATCTTTGCTTTTGTTTTTTTTATATGCCTTTAACGGCTTAACTATAAACTGGCATAGCGTGGTAAAAACCTTGGTCTTTTCGGATCTTTTTGGCTTTATCTCTTTTATCTTTTTTTCCTCTTATCTTCTATGTAAAGGTAAAGGCGGGAATCTGAAGGTTCTGCTAACGGGTTTTTTTATTGGCTTAGCGTTTAATTTTCGATTGACCTTTTTTCTTATTTTAGTAGTCGAAGGAATAATGATTTTTCTTTTCACCCCTCACCAGAATCTGAAGAAAAAAAGTCAGGCTCTAATTCTGTTGCTTTTGGGAGCACTCTTGTCGTCTCCTTTGGCCATTTATCTATTTTTTAAAAATCCATCTGCATTTATCTTCGGCAACATCGGTTATCACCAAGTTTGGGGGGGTAAGGTGGTTAAGATGTTTTTTTTAACAAAAATATTTACTCTGTGCAGGTTTCTTTTTTATCCTCAAAACTTTCTGATCTGGATTTTGGCAATCCTCAGTGCCACCTGGTTAGTTCAAAGCTGGAAAAAAACAAAAAAATTAGCTTCTGAAAATAAAGTCATTTTCACCGCTTCAAGCATTGCACTGATCATGATAATCATCTGTTTTTTTATGAGTCCCACCCAAACACAATACTACGAACAAGCGCTTCCTTATCTCGTAATCTCGTCTATCCCTGCTGTGAGTAAGTTTAAGGCTAAATGGGTGAACAAAAAGAGTGTGACTTTTGCCGTTTCTGGATTTTATCTTCTTTTTCTTGTTCCCTATATCCTGATTTTTATTTTTGCTCTTCGTCCAAAAGATGGACCATATGAAATTCAGGAAGTAAAAAGGGTAATAGAAGCGGTGCAAGCAAATTCCAAGCCCGGTGAAGTGATCCTGTCCGGCTGGCCCGCTTATGCAGTATTTTCCGAAAGAAAAACTGTGCCCGGTTTGGAGACCTGGGGGTGGGAAATAATCCCTTTTTTGTCGCCGGAACAGAAGAAGAATTTTAAATTAATCGACAGTCTGGGGGTCAAAGAAACGATCTTAAACAAAACGGTCAACCTGATAGTCGAAGAGGAGTGGTTTCTTTCCAGTTTTGATGATTTGATCAAAGCCAATTACCGCTTGACAAAAACGACTAAATTCACCAAGATATATGTAGACAGAAAATCCACAGATTAAAACTAACTAAACATGGACCTCTCCATTATCATAGTCACTTGGAATTCCCAGGAATTTATTCGCAATTGTTTGGATTCCATTTTGGTTTCAGCCGGGAACTTAAGCTTTGAAATAATCGTGGTGGATAATGATTCCTCCGATGAAACTGCCAAGATTGTGGAACAGTTTTATCCGCAGGTGAATCTGATTCAGAATAAAAAGAATTTAGGCTATGCCAAAGCCAACAATCAAGGCATAGAGGAAACCAGAGGCGAATACATACTTTTACTAAATCCCGACACTCAAGTTTTGGAAGATGCTTTACCTTTGATGTATGAATTCATGGAGCAAAATCCTGAAATTGGAGCTTTGGGACCAAAGCTTTTGAATCCGGATAAGAGTGTCCAAGCATCCTGTAGAGAATTTCCGACTTTCTCCACACTCGTCTGGGAGTTTTCTGGTTTAAGCCGGCTTTTCCCTAAAAGCAGTGTTTTCGGTAGATGGAGGATGGGATATTTCGATTTTGATAAAAAGAGAGAGGTCGATCAACCTATGGGTTCATGCCTTATGCTCCGAAGGGAGACTCTGGATGATGTAGGAATTTTAGATGAGAACTTTGGGATGTTTTTCAACGACGTGGATCTGTGCTTCCGAATTAAAAAAAGAGGCTGGAAAATTTATTTTTATCCTGAGCCAAAAGTGATTCACTTCAAGGGTGCTTCCACCAGAAAAGCAAAAACCAAGATGCTCTGGCTATCGCATTTAGCTTTTTATAAATTCTTCAAAAAACATAAGACAGGCTTAGTAAACCGCCTTTTACTTTTTATCTTTTTAATTCCTTTAATCTTTTCCGCCTGGGTGAGGATTTTATTCTTTCATTTAGGAAAACTAACCGGAATAGCGAGACTTGTCTCGCGTATTTGAGACACGCAGAGCCCCCCGCCAAAGGCGGGGGATTTCCGTTTCACTCTAACAAGCTCTGTTACTCCTGTAATAGGCGAAAGCTTAGTCGATGTCTTCTATTGTCAAGCACTCCGCCTTCGGCGGAGATGCATGACTTACAATACTCTTTGAACCTTTTAAGGCTTCGGCAATTCCTCTTGCCGAAATATCCTGAAAAAGACAATCTAATACACCTAACCTTTGGGGCGCGAGGCAGGGCGTGGGAGAGATAACGGCGTAATAATCAGTTCCTTCTCTAGTCTTCTCCCCCCTGAGTTTATTGAATAGGGCATCTCGACGTGCATCGGGGCATTTCCGTTTCGTTTATACATTCTTCTTATTTCTGGTGCATCATCATAACTCAGGACCCAATCATATTTAAGAGATAGAATAAAATCACAAAACCGCTTGTGATCCTCAATACTAAAGTATTTCCGGTAAAGATCACAAGCTTTATTGAAAAAAGGTGGATCGAAATAGAAAAATGCTTTATTTAACCTTTTTCTTTTAAGCAACCAATTCTCAGCATATTCTATTGTATCCTTCCAGTCGTACGGTAATACAACTACCTTTCTTCTGAAAGATGATATGACTTTTATTTTCTCGATTATTTTCTCTTTGTTAAATCTGCAGGATATTTTATAATCTGAGGTTTGTTTGTATCCACCTAATGGACCAACACTATCCGTCATTATCCCCGAGAAGCTTGTTCTGTTAAGGAAGATGCAAGCTTCAGCTAATATTTTCTCAGGATAGTCTTCGACGCGTTTTGCAATAGTTTTGTAATTTTGGAAATTCCTAAGATTAATCTTAACATTCTTTATAAAATTAATAAGATATTTAGTATCAGAAAATAACACGTACCAAAAACTATATATAAGTCTGTCTTTGTCGGAAATAATAGCTTTTTCTACGATTTTATTTTTAAGAAAATATAAAACTACACTTCCTCCACCAACGAAGGGTTCTACTAAGACATTAGGTTGTATTCCATTGTGTTGCAGTATTTCATATAGATATGTTACAAGTCTTCGCTTTGATCCGGGGTATCTAAGCGGACTTAAATTGGTAGCATTTATCTTAATTTTCATTATAAAACACCGACCTAAAGTTATTACTTATAAGGTCTACCATGTATTTTAAGACGCCCCTAACTATTTGCAAATGAGAATCAGAGTATTATTTAGTTTAGTATGGGTTATTGAATGACAAAATTGACTATTATATCTACACTCTGAAAAAATCTTGTAAAGCCTGCAATCTTATTTCTCTAAAAGCTGTTCTACAAAGATTATTTGTCCAGTTATCCTTCCAATGTTTTGTTAACAACGCAATTCTACAGCGATTGAACAACATACCACCAAGAAGTTGTACTGTTATGTTCCAATTATCGAGATGATAGGTGTTGGATATGTCAGGAACATGCGGGATAAACATACCTGTGATTGGCGGAGTGTGGTCTTCCACAAAAGCTTTGAATCTATTAACGTTTCCCAACTTAGTGCCCCAATCGGATCCGGCAGCGCATTGCCCCAAAAACAAAAGACCACCAAGAAGTTTATCTGGAAAACCTTTCCAAGCAATTACATCTAGTCCTGCGTCCCTAGCTATTTCTGCAGCAGGTCTGTTTCTTGGCTTCATCTCACTACACTGAGAACAGATTTCCTTCAATGCTTTTAAGAAGCGAGGATTCGATACATCACCTTGCCATCTTCTCGGCCATCCAAAAACCACAGTTTTTGCATAAAGATTTTTATTATGGAGAAGAGACTGGACAGCCACTGCTGAAAGTTCTTCAAATTTTTTTGCTACATTGTCTTTTTTCCATTTTTCGCAATATTGATGTTTATCAGTTCCGAAGAATGATATTAGCAAGCAGAATTTGTAAGACAGAAAACCAGTTACTCCTTTCTTTCTTTTAATCTTATCACCTTTCAAATAAAACGGATATGCATCTCCAGTAGATTTTTCTCTTCTTTGTATTTCCGAAAAAACATCTGATACTGTGGAATCCGCTTCGGATTCTCCTATTTGATCCTCAGGGTCATCTTGCTCACTTCTAAGTGAATATAGCAAGTCTTGAATTGAAACACTTTTATCAGGGTCTATTAGTGCGTTTATCTCAATCCAATCTGCTAACTTTGAGGCTGTTCTCTCTATTGGTAATTCGACATAGATGGGCATTATGTTATTCTTTTATAGAAGCCTGCATTTTATTAAGCATTTCATTAGAGATCTCCATAATACTACGAACTTTGTCTACAAGAACTTTATCACCCTTGAAAGCGTCTTCTACAGACTTTGCTTTTCGTATATTCCTTTCTGCTCTAATAACATAGGATTCCAATCTTCGATCTTCCTGTTCTGTATATTCGTGTGCATCGCTTAGGTTTCCTGTTTCACGAAGACAATCAAGAGCTTCTGCATATCCAATCACATCATCCAACATTCTTAAATCTGGATTCTGCGATTTTATAATTCCCTCTTTTTTCAACTTCCTACTACCAAAGATCCAAATCAATAATTCTTCTAGTTCTTTAAACTTACTTTTAGGTACAGGATTCTTGGGGAAAGGCTTATAGTAATCATGCTTTTCTATACCGAGGTATCTCCTCGTCACAGGATACTGGATTAACGTGTAAAGATGCGAGAAATTAAGCTTGGTGGCATTAAAATCACCTCTTGAAAATCTGGTTTTCTCTTCCCCCTGTCGCAGAACCATTAAACCATTATATAGCTTTATAGAAGTCCTATTCCTATCTCCTGTGCTTCTCAGGATTTCTTCAAAGCCAATACCTTGCTCATGCAGATAATCCACGAACTCAGCTTTACTAATTGCTGACCAACTTCTCGGCCCATTAATATGTCTGAAACTGAGATAACTCCAAAGTTCTCTTCTGTTACCATAGATCATAACCGGTAATTCGTTTAATTCCTTGGCTCGTTTTTTGCTTATTTTTAGTAAATCATCTGGCTTAGCACCAACATATTTTGCGAATTTTGGATCAAGTAAAATTTTAACAGCAGCTAGCCGTCTATTACCTTCTACAACAATATATTTCTTCTGTTTCTCTATTACAAGTAGTGGTTCATGGATATAATAACCGTTTACGGCAATTGAAATAATAAGTTCATCTAGATGCATCTCTTCCCATAGATTTTTTGCGATATCTAGTTGAGATGCTTTGCTCTGTAAACCAGCAAATCGGGCATTCTCTTCATCAAAAAGCAGATCGTCTAACTTTTTGAAAGATATATTTTCTGGTTGTTCCATAAATCAGTCTTCTTTCGCTTTATTTGTTCTAATCAGGTCTCCCACATATTTCAATATACACTCAATGAACGTATTTATCAAGTAAAATATTTTTCACCAAATAGGTGTCCTGGCTAGATAGGGAATTTCTGTAGGAGTGGAGACAAAATAAGCACGCAAACTATCTTTCAATATCGTTTTTATAAACTACTGGCAACCGCTTTCCCATCCGTGTCATAATCTCATAGGCAAAGGTGCCGGTCCATCTCCCCAGATCATGGGCAGTGATTTCGTCTTTCCCCTGTCTTCCCATCACCACTACCTCATCGCCTACTTTAACGTCTGGAATATGTGATACGTCCACCATGAAGGCATCCATGCAGACTCGTCCTACTACCTTTGCCCGCTTTCCTCTTATCAAAACCTCACCCTTGTTGGAGAGAAGACGGCTGTAGCCATCTGCATATCCCAGAGGAATGGTGGCGATTTTGGTCTTCTTTTTGGCTATGTAAGTTTTACCGTAACTTATGGGGGTTCCTTTTTCTACTTCTTTAATAAACATCACCTTGCTTTTAAGGCTCATAGCGGGCTTAACTTTTATCGACTCCGAAGTCTCCATTGAAGGATAAAGGCCATACAGAAGATGCCCCACCCGGACATGATTGAAATAGCTTGCCGGAATGTCCAAAACCGCCCCGCTGTTGGCAATGGATTTTATCGGGATATGATTGGAGAAAGATTCCAGTACATCCAAGGTGTTCTTGAAAATTGATAGTTGATGAAAGACAAAATCCTTTTTTCTCTGATCTGCAGTGGAAAATTGGGAAAGTATTCCCTTCAATCGAACATTTCCTAACTTGTTTATTTTTTTCACCAATTCCACGGTCTTCTGCGGAGGGATGCCATAACGTCCCAAGCCTGTGTCTATTTCGATGAAGATATGGGAACATTTGTTCTGTCTTTTTGCCTCTTGGGAAAGTTTTTTTACAAATTCCAGATCGGTTATTACCTGATCTAAGTCATATTCCACAACTTTTTCCACTCTCTCCTTTGGCTCTGGAAATAAGTTCATTATGGGAGACTTTATCCCCTTTTGCCTCAGTTCGATTCCCTCCTCCAGAATTGCCACACCCAAAGAGCCTGCCCCGTTCTCCAAAGCTACCTTCGCCACCTCATAGGCGCCATGACCATAGCCATCCGCCTTGACTATTGCCATAAGCTCCACATTTTTACCTAATCTCTTTTTGATGTTTTTGATATTATAGGCTAAGGCGTCTAAGTCCACCTCTAAATAGGCGGGTCTCAAAAGTTCATTATTTTCACTTTGAGGTATCATAAATTTTTATTTCCTTCTCAATTTATATTCAAAACGACAGTTATCTATAAAGGTTTTGTATTTTTCTATGAATCACGCGTAGCCCACATGGACAGCCAAGCCATGAAGGCTTGGCTA
>JALHUP010000343.1 GCA_022866585.1 Candidatus Zixiibacteriota bacterium
ATTTCCTTTTCTATACCCTTCTGAACGTCAGCGGAAAACTTCACTTGATTAAATGAAAGCCTTAAGTTGTACCCTTCGGGCAAGGTCAGACCGATCCGATCAGAGATTGGCTGGGTCAAGTCCTCCAGTACCTTCTTTTCGGTCTCAATCGATTCGATACTTCTCATCAATTTTGTAGGTCCGGATATACCCACCTGATGAAGATTTAGGCTCACCTCACCTACCTGAAGATAACCTTCCCTAGGCAGAATTGTGATATGGGAATGGATAGGGACTTTTTTTTCTATTAAATGATCGAGATTTATTCTTATGCTTTTGGCAGATACGATCTCATCCACCTTCAGGTCCAACCCCTCAGGGATTGGAATTTCTTGAGGCTTGAAGGTGTAATCGCTCTCTCCTGCTTTAAAATCTTTAATATCTATCTGCAGGTTTCTCTTCTCCGTTAAGAGAAGCTTTAAAAGTTCTTTTCCCTTACCTCGAATCTTTACCTGGACCTCTTGTGGAACTGCTTCGGAGAGGATAAGTTCTTTAGGGAGGTTGGAGATTTTCACCGGGAAATTTTTGGTATACTCGTAGACTCTTTCCGTAGCTACATGAAACCATAGAAGCAAAGCCATGGCCAATGCCACAATCTTGAACCAAAAGTTCTCAAAAATGAACTTCCACATAGTTTTATTTTACCACGCCGGTGACGGAGATCCCTCTGGGAATGCCCCGCCTCTTGGGGTTGGATCATTCATGTTAATAATAATGGACGAAGCGCAAATAGTTCTTGAACTTCTTATAAAATGATGGCTTCCTATGGCTACGATATCCTAAAGGATAGAACCTCTATTTTTCGGAATAGCCTATAGGCTTTCCAAAGCTTACTTCGCCATTATCTATGCGAATAGAGAAACCACACTCCGGATTGGAACAAACCCAAGCCTTATATGTGATGGCTGCTCCCTCTCTTCCATAGTCCGAGAGGGGCAACAAAACGCCCCGGTTGCATTTTTTACATTCTGGAAAACCGCTCTCCATACCCTTTCCACCTCCCTATTTTTTCCCGCTTTCTTCGGGATCTTCGATTTGTGTTTGCGCTTCGTCCATTCATGGTGAATTTTTAGTTGAATCAAATAACCATCGAGGTTTTAAATAATAAAAATATTCGTTTATGTCAAGTAAAGAAATGAAGAGTCGTGAAAAACAAAAATTCTGTGCCGAAAAATACTTTGGGAAAATAAAAAGATTCGTCTGAGAAAAAATGATAGGGAAACAATTAAAAATGTATGAATCCAGTTTTCGTTAACTTTCTTTTCTTGCCTGATCTCTCCATCAAAAAGATACCTTCCTTTTTTTCTAACATCTCCCCGATTACCAAGACTTTGACCTTTTCTTTGATTTTTTCTAACTTAGCCAGCGCCTTTTTTTTAATAGTGAACAAAAGCTCATATTCCTCTCCCGATGAAAGCGCCCACAAAAGGGGTGATCTTTTTAAAAGATCACCAGCTTTTGTGCAGTTTGTGCTTATCGGTATCTTCGTCTCATAGATTATTGCACCCAGATCGTTCTCTTCAGTCAGATGAAAAAGCTCTGAAGAGAGACCATCGCTTATGTCTATCATGGAACTGATTCTTAAATTTTTGACCAAAGTCCTGGCTTCATGGACACGGGGAAATGGAGTGAGGTGTTTTTTGACCAGCGCAGGTTTCCGATGAGGATATTTTTTTAGAAATTCCAAGCCCGCCTGTGCTTCTCCCAAATCGCCGGTAACGCAGATCAAATCACCTTTTCTTGCACCCCTCCTTTTAACCAAAAACTCTTTTTCGACCTCGCCTAAAAGAGCTATGGAGATAAATATACCTTTGGGGGAAAAGAGCGTATCTCCTCCGATTATTTTGCACTTATATCTTTTGGCAACCTCGTTCATTCCATCGTAAATTGAGATTACATTTTCCACCGAAATGGAGACGGGAAGCCCGATGGTGACCAGAGCGAATTTGGGCAAGCCTCCCATAGC
>JALHUP010000344.1 GCA_022866585.1 Candidatus Zixiibacteriota bacterium
GACAGACTGAAACCGAATCAAAATGCCTGCCATATTCATCTAAAGGAATTCCGGTGGCGATGGTGGCGTTCCACAGTCGGGCACCATCCAGATGCATCTTGATTCCAAAAGACTTTGTGGCTTCCCTTATTTTTTTAATCTTCTCTAATGGATAAATTGTTCCGCCCGCCCGATTGTGAGTGTTCTCCAAACAGATCAAGGTGGTGTGTGGAACATGAATGTCTTCGGGGCGTATATGATCCAGAATCTGCTGGATAGTCAAGACTCCTCTTTCCCCTTTTAACGGGTTTAGTTGGACTCCGCAGAGAACCGAGGGGGCTCCCACCTCATAATTATATATATGTGAATCCTCTTCTAATATCACCTCATCCCCCGGCTTTGTCTGTGACTTTATAGCCACCTCATTTGCCATGGTTCCGCTGGCGACGAACAAAGCTTTTTCCTTGCCCAAAAGCTCCGCCACCATCTCTTCTAACTTTTTGACGGTGGGATCATCCTCAAAAACGTCGTCTCCCACCTCGGCTTCGGCTATGGCTTGCCGCATGGCTTTGGAGGGTTTTGTCACCGTGTCACTTCTCAGGTCTATGAATTTTTGATTCACTTTTTTCAAAACTCATTAGGTAGGTCGAGCTGGCAAAGATGCATATGCATTCATACGAACTGCCCGACAACTAAGAATGCAAAACACATGGGTGTCGGGTAGCTCGCCAAATGGCTCGCAACCCGACCTACAAATCTTTAATCCACTTTCATTTTATAATAATAAAAAGAAGAAAAAAACGCGACAAAAAAGCCCCAGCCGAGTGGGTGGGGCTTTTAAAATCGACTCGTTATTGCGATAATTTAACCACCTGGGTGGCCTGTTCTCCTTTCTCCCCTTGGGTGATCTCAAACTTGACCTCATCCCCTTCTCTTAGGGTTTTAAATCCCTCTCCTTGGAGAGAGGAGAAATGGACAAATATCTCCTTTCCATCCTCAGAAGTAATGAACCCATAACCCTTTTTAGGGTTGAACCATTTTACTACTCCCTTGGGCATGATTTGACCTCCAAAAATAGTGAAACGTTAAACTACGTTTTATATTCGTAGCAAGACATGCATGACCAACCCGCTTATCAAAGGAACCGAGAAATTATCATCTATGGGGAATGGCATTGCCTCAACCACCGTAGCTACAAATGCACCCACTATGCCTATCCACAAAGGAAGCCCGGGAACAATCAGGGCCACCAAAAGACACATAAAAAGGCAAGCCCAACTTCCTTCAAAAGTTTTCTTTTTGCTCAGGTTTTGTCCCGTCTGAACGTCGGGACGGGCAAGTCTCCAGTTGATTCTGAGCTTGCCATATCTTCTTCCGACCAAAGCCGCCGCAATATCACCCAGGATGATGAAGGAGATTGAGGCAATGGCGGCACTTTTGTCAAACAGGATTATGCTTAAAACCGAGGCCGTAAGTATGTAGCTGGAACCGGTAAAGTTAGAATCCTCATGCTCCCTTAACATCGGCCCTATAAGTCGATTCAAAAAACCGTGAAGGGGAAGCCTTTTAAGCCGGATTATGTCAATCCCGATCGAACCCAGGGCGAAAGGGGTAAGAATCAACAAAGACAAAAACTTGGGCAAAAGGAAGTAACCGATGGGAATGGACAAGGCTACCAAGTGTGTTGCCTTTCTTTTAAATTCGTTGTAAAATGAAATTTCCATTTATGCTGAATGAAATCGAGCCGAAGCGGATAACAGATAAAAGTTCGTATGAATCTTACGCGTCTTTAGCCTGCCGTATTTTTATTATCCCTGGGGTTTGTCCAGCTGAAAATCTTTTAATAGCTTTTTGTCAATCCATATTTTGGCTTCTTTGAAAAGTGAATTCTCCCAGTCCTCTTGGTATTTCCTTATTTTCTCCCACTTAATATCCTTTTCGATCTCCGGGAGGATGTCTTCAAAAGTTTTCCCCTCTTTTTCTTTTTCCACCACTTTTATCAGATGAAAACCCCATTTGGTTCTCACCGGTTCGCTTACCTCACCTTCGTTCAAGCTCAAAGCTTTTTCATAGAAGTTTTTGGGCATCTCGTCTTGGGTGATAAAGCCTAAGTCATAAGCTACATCTTTGATCTCCGACTCGCCCGGATAATACTTTTTAGCTAACTCCACGAAATCCGCCCCATTTCTTATCTGATTCAGAACTTTTTCCGCCTTTAAGGAATCATCGAAGATGATATGATAAACGTGAACCGGCACCCCCAAGGCAGGATAGTCGATTTTATGCGCCTGATAATAGGCTTCCAACTCTTCTTGCATGGGGGGAGGAAAATCCTTTTTAAATTTCTCTGCCTTTACCCTTTTTCTGGCTTCATCCAAAGTAAAAGCCCTCTCCTCTATCTGATAGTCGAGCGAATCCCGATAGCCCTTCTTTTCCGCCTCCCTTACTAAAATTATGGGCACAGCCAGAAAATTCCTCAAAAGATCTTTCCTATCTTCCATGGTCAAAGAATCTTTTTTCATATTGAGCTTATACCCACTTAGCTGAGAGGCGTAATACGTGAAGTTGATGGTGTCCCGGTCATTTATGATAAGTGCCCAGTCATCTTTCTTTACCAGGGAATCGGGTTGGTCCAAAATCTGGTCATGATAAACGAATTTGGTTCTCTCTTTGAGCTGTTCCAAATATTCTCGGGTCTTCGCTTGACTCTTCTGGTCTTCCAAGAATCCCCTTATCCCACCTGCCACCTTTTCATCAAACTGTCTATATTCTTTTGGTTTTATATCCAGCACTGAAATCAGATGGTATCCTTTTTCATCCCTTACCGGAGGAGATATCTCTCCCACCTCCAAGGAAAATGCCACCGAATCGAGCGGTGGACTCAATTTTCCCCTTTCCAGATACCCCATATTTCCGCTTAGATCTATGCGGCTAGCCTCCTCCGAATACTGTCTCACCAAGTCGGCGAAATCCTCCCCTCCTTTGGCTCTTTGGTATAGAGCCTCAATTTTCTTTTTTGCCTCCCTTTCTGCCTTTTTTAGGTTCATTCTGTAGTCTTTTTGGGTGGAATCCGCACTTATCTTTACGAGAAGACGTCTGACTTGTCTCTTTTCCGGGGTGGCATAATACTCGTCCTTGTGCTTTTCGTAATAATCTTTTATCTCTTCATCCGTGACTTCGATTTTATCTATTATTTCCTTGGCATGCAGATAACTTATAAGAAAATCATTCATATGTAGTCTTTTTTCTTTGACGAAACTTGAATCGGACTCCAAATTGAGGGACAGAGCTTTTTGATCAATCAAAATCCCTCTTATCAGCTTATGCAGAGCCTCCTCTTTTTTCTTTTGATCCTCTTTGGGATCATTGGTGGAAACTATCCCGCTATCTTTCAGAAAGTCGTGAAATCTTCTCAAGGTGATTGGCTCCTCATTAACCTTAGCCACTAACTTGTCTTCCAAAGAAGCCTTTTCCTTTTTGGGGGATGCACCATAACTAAGATGGATGGAAGAGAAAAGAAAAAGAGCCACTAAAAGAATCAAAAACATTGTCCGAATCTGGATCCATGGGAATCGCAACACCTTTTTACTCCTTTCCCTTGAGTGAGCTTGCTTAGGCATTTGATTTATAAGACCAAA
>JALHUP010000345.1 GCA_022866585.1 Candidatus Zixiibacteriota bacterium
ATTTCTCCTCTTCCATGAATTAGCTCCAGTCTCAAAATCTGGAATTCAAGTTTTTCTTTCAGTTTGGTGCTCGTAAGACGGATATCGCTCTCAAGCCACAAAATCCGATTTAAATCAGGTCGAAAACAAGTAATAAAAGTGTCTGTCAAGTCTATTCTCGACAGGCACCTTATTTATTGGTAGCGCTACGGGGAGTCGAACCCCGGTCTGATGGCTGAGAACCACCTGTCCTGGGCCACTAGACGATAGCGCCACGTAAAATCGGTTATTGGTTCGTGGTTCATGGTTCGTAGTAAAATCCTTTTATTTTCATACCCTTTCCCCTTGGGGGAGAGGGCAAGGGTGAGGGGGAATCCTTTGCTTTTGAATTTGCCACGAACCACGAACTGCGAATTACGAACTATTCTATTGAGAATTGCACTTCGGTCACCAGCTCCTCTGGAGGGACGTTGGGACCTCCCTCAAGATAAATCTCGGTAACCGGTCCTTTCATCTTATACTCTTTCTCCTCCATCCATTTCATAATATTAGGATATTCCAAAGCGATTTTGTCGTATGGTCCCTTCATGATGGCATAGACCACGGTGCGAGCCGGGATTTCCTTTACCATGTAGCCTGGATCGGGTTTAAATCCCTCCTCCACCTGAATTCCCACCTCGCATCTTAAACTCTCTTCTGGCACGGCGTCTGGGTCATCATAATAGAATCCCACTATATTGCCGGCAAGCCCCTTTTCTTTGGCGTAGGCGGCGAGTTGACCGAATAGCGATTCTAAGCGGTCGTAAGATCCCACATGCTCCACATAAACGATGGTCATCCTATCCGCCCTCTTAGTCAAAATCTCATACTTCTTTTCCGCAGCTTTCTTCTGGCAGCCCATCTGAAAAAAAACAAAAAAACTGAGGACAAAGACGAAAAGGGAGAGTTTGTAAAATTTGAACATCACCCACTTCTCTTTAAAGGCAGAATTTTGGTCTAAACTATTTTCTCCTTCTCATCCCCCAATAAAAACCGAATGGGAAATGAAAACTGATTTGGGTTTTGCTTTTGCCAAAAGCGATAAACTATAAACCGATCGAAGATTCATACGAATTTTCTGGGTTCCGCCCCGCCTTAGGCGGGACAGAACCCATTTGCACCTTTAACCTTAAACCTTTAACCCCGCCTCAGGCGGAGCTGGATATGAACCATGCGGTTCACACCTGGGGGACAGGGATTCGAACCCCGATAGACAGATCCAGAGTCTGCCGTCCTGCCGTTGGACGATCCCCCAAAGGAGTCTTTGATTAAAATACGAAAGCCGAAACGTTTGTCAAGAAAATTTTAGTTGGCGTCAGTAAAACACAATCGTATATCAGGTTTGATAAATCATCTTTTTATAGGTGAACCATCTCCCCCGTGCTAATAAAAAAATAGCGGCGAAGGGATTCGAACCCCTGACAAGCGGATTATGATTCCGCTGCTCTAACCAGCTGAGCTACGCCGCCGTTTTTAAACTCAATCATCTATAATAAAAACGCCATCTTTTGTCAAG
>JALHUP010000346.1 GCA_022866585.1 Candidatus Zixiibacteriota bacterium
ATTAAATGTCAAATCATTTTTTTGCCGGTTTTAAGAAAAAGTTAAACAGTTCGACAAGCTCACAGTCCCTCGTTCGTCATGGACGCCTCGTCCGTTCACGGTGAATCTGTTCAGGATGAATCCGTGACGCTTTGTGGCAACGGCATCGAAGATCCGTCTGCAAGGTATCCCTTGACGGTGTATCCGTTAAACCTTTCTGCCTACTGTTTACTGAAATCTGCCTACTCTCTCATTTTTTTTCTTGACAATTCGGCTTGATCCTTTTATTAATATTGTGAAATTGTTCACAAGTTTGAAAGTTAGAAAGTTTGAAGATTAGAAAGTTAGAAAACAACTTTCAAACTTGTCAACCTTCAAACCTAAAGTAGAAGTCAAATCAAGATGCGATCTATGGTTCGACAAGCTCACCATAAAAAAGAATCCCACGCGCGGTTGACTGGCGGCAGAGTATCTGAATCTACGGTCCGAAGACTTTCACTATACTATCGCGGTCTATCAACTTTCGAGAGGGAGGGATATAAGACCATCTCTTCGAAAGACCTGGCGAAAGAAGGGAGACTAACCCCGGCTCAGGTAAGAAAGGATTTGTCCTTTTTCGGAAGCTTTGGGACTCGCGGTTTAGGTTATCCGGTTAAGGAATTGAAGGAAAAGATTGCCCGAATCTTGGGACTGAACCGAACCTGGAATGTGGCATTGGTGGGAGTGGGAAATGTAGGATCCGCTTTGGTTTCATACAAAGAATTCCCAAAACAGGGCTTCAACATAAAGTTGCTCTTCGATAATGATCAGAGGAAGATCAACAAAAATCACAAAGGGATCCAGGTCTTTGATGTGAAGGACTTGGCTTCCAAACTCAAAGAACACAAAATAGACTTAGTGATCCTGGCGGTGCCGGCTTCGGCAGCCCAGGCGGTCACCGACGATGTGGTTTCAGCCGGGGTAAAAAGCATCTTAAATTTTGCCCCCACCCATATAAAAGTTCCGGATGATGTAACTTTGCGCTCGGTGAATATGGCCATGGAATTGGAGCATCTCTCCTTCTCATTGGTAAATAAAGGGTATCCACTCAAATTCTGATAAGCTAAATATTTTCAAAGTTTCTTCGATTTTTTCCTTGACAAATCTATAATTCGGGTTATATACTATAAAATAAACTTTGGAGGGGTAAAGAAAAAAGATGATTGCACGAATTCTGTGCCTTGAGGGGGAAAGAAGAATTCTTGATCCAAAGAACAAGTTAATCTTAGCTTGTTTTATCTGCATTTTGGCTTTCTATGCTTTTTCTGAGGCGCAAGAATCGGCTTGGTATTGCCGACCATACGGAACAGTGAAGTATCGGGGTGATTTAGCTCCGGACGGGCTTAAGGTGGTGGCTTTCATCCAAGAGGTGGGATTTGACTCCTGCCTGACCAAAGGTGGTGAGTATAGTTTACTTATTCCCAAAGATGATCCAGCCACCTTCAAAATAAAAGAAGGTTGGGCAGAGGAGGATATCATCACTATCAAGGTGAACGGTTCCTTGGCTAACCCAAGATTTAAGGCTTTCCCAGGTGCGCAGAAGATACCCCTGTATGTTTCCACGTTAGATGTTCCACCGACCACCTGGGGCAAGATCAAAGCCCTTTTCAGATAGAAAAAAATTAGCCAAGAAAAATATCTTTAGGCATGGTTAAATTGTTTTTTTGTGAAACCAAAGCATAAATTGGAGCGTAAAATCAAACAGATTGAACCCAAAAAGAGGCTTGCTTTTCCGGGAATGTTGAAGAAGTGACGGTTCGATTATACTCACCACAATTTAAGGAGAGATTATGAAACTATCCAGCACGGAAATGGGCGATGTGATGATTTTGGAACCCAAGGGGAAGATTATGGGGGGACCGGATGCCACCCTTTTGCATGATCAGTTACACGATTTCATCGATCGTGGCAAAAAGAAGGTGGTTATCGACTTAGCTAAGGTGGATTGGATGAACAGCACCGGATTGGGAATTTTAATTTCAGGTTTGACCACCCTAAGAAACAACGGGGGTGAGCTGAAGTTAGCAAATGTGACTGAAAAGATTCAAAGCCTTTTAACCATAACCAAGCTTATCACCGTTTTCGAATGTTTCGATTCTCTGGATGAAGCTGTGGCAAGCTTCAAATAACGAAAGACCCCAGACGGGAGTGTTTGCTCGTCTGGGACAAAAGATTGGGAATTTCGCTTTAGGTCTTCAAATAAATTCCGGCTGAGAAAGGTAGGTTGGCAAACCTACCTTTTTTTGTTTAATTTGTGCTTTTGGGCATTATATTGAAGTAGAGCGTCGCATCCTTTTTCAATTGCGTTCAGGGTAAACGAAGTTGCGACCCTACATTAAGTGCATTATAGATAAAAGAAGGCTACATACGGTTGAAGACCGCGGTGAAGATGAGACCGTCGTTTAAAGATTCATCCGGTAGGGCAAAATCTGTGAGAACTAAAAGAAAGAACACCTCCCGCGAGGTGGGATACTGCGGACAAATCATAATCCCCAGTTCCTTGGACTATTTGCCTAAGGTGGATGAGTATGTGGAAAGAAAATTGAGAAAACTGGGGGTGGATAAAGATAAATTGGCAGATATCGCCATCTCGGTCACCGAAGCGGCCACTAATGCAGTGATGCATGGTAACAAAAATGATTTAAAAAAGAAGGTGGCGATAAATCTAAAGGTTGATTCCTCTTGTGTGGAGATCACCGTAGAGGATGAAGGGAATGGGTTCGATCCAGAGGCGGTTCAAAATCCTACAGAAGAGAAAAATATCTTAAAACAGGTGGGCAGAGGTATTTTCATCCTGAAATCTTTGATGGATAAAGTTGATTTCATTATTCAGCCCCAAAAGGGAACCATTGTGAAGATGACAAAGTTCTTGAGTTAGTTTTAGAATTTTACCTTCAATTCGCGATACACTGATTCCATGAAGATAAACCTGGAGGACGTTAACGGTAACAATGCAGTCTATTATCAACAGCCAAACAGCAATTAATTTCCCTTCGAACTTTCATCGTTTTGTGTGATATAATCAATAAACGTTTGATTTTCAGGAGCAGGTATTTTGCACTTACAGATATTAGTGGCTTTAGTTTATTTGGCTTGTGGTGCCATACTTCTGTTTTTAGGTGGGATAATCTTAAAAGAGGACCCCAAAAACCGGCTCAACCGGGTGACCAGCTTGATGCTTCTTTTTGCCGGGATGGGACCTCTTTTAGCCTCCCTGGGAACCATGATAAAAACCATGGGGGTTCCGGATGGATTTATCCGGGCACCTTTGACTCAAAATATCTTTTACCTATGGGAGTTTTTCTTCCCTTTTCTTTTGCTCTTCTCTTTAGTTTTTCCAGAGGAGAATCCCTATCTGAAAAGATATCCTAAATTCCAATATCTTATCTTTATTCCCCACTTATTTCACCTTTTTTTAGTTTTAGTTTTTTATGAGCCCAATAGGATTATCAGGTCCTTACAAATAGAAAAAATGGGATCCTTGGCAAAATTCTTTTTAGACCCAATCTCTCTGGTATTAAAATATGCGGCCGTGTTTTTGGGGGTATTGTATAAAATTCACGTTCAGTCCTTCTCTCTTATAAATTTAGTATATCTCCTTTTAGCCCTTTGGTTTTTGTATCGAGGATATAAAAAAATCAATGTCCCCACCCTCAAAAAACAGGTCAGCTTGCTAATCTGGGGGATAAGGTCTTCGATGGGGCTGTATGCGGTCGCCTTCATCCTTCCAGCTCTAACCTCTTTGGATTTGTCGGATACTTTAAGATATTTTTTGACCATAGTAGCTTTGGCGGTAGGTAGCGGCTCCATCGCCTGGGCCATAATCAGACACCATTTCTTAGATGTGAGGCTGATCGTCAGGCAGAGCTTGGTTTATACCTTGACCACAGCCCTTTTTGTAGGAGCATACTTTTTGGTCATCAGACAATTTGGAAAATTTATTCAGAACATGATTGGAAGACAGACGCCTGCAGTTGATATAGGCTTTGTGATTTTAGCCATAATCTTCTTTCAACCGATCATGGGACAGCTGGACGATTTGATTAAGAAATTTTTTATCCGGGAGAGATCAGACTATCGTGGCATGATGGAAACCTTCAGCCGAAAGTTGGTCACCATCTTCGATTTCAAGGAGCTGAAGGAGATGGTGGTGGATGTTTTGAAAAAAGAGATGTTGGTGGAAAATGTCTATATCTGTGTAGCTAACCAAAACAAATCCGAAAAATTAAAAAAAAGCGAATATATGTTGTTTTCTGATGACCCTCAGAAAGAGGAAACCTATTTGTTCAATAAAAGCGATCCCTTGTTTCCCATTCTAAAGGATAAGACCAGACCTGTTCTTTTGGGTGACTTAGGCGTGACGGAAAAGAAAAGCTCACTTTTTAGTCTCCTCTCAAAACTGGAGGTGTTTTTGGTAGTCCCTATGAGTAGCCAGGAGGAATTGGTGGGGTTCATCGGACTGTCCCGAAAGACTACCCGATTCAGGTATAGTTATGAGGACATCACCCTTCTGGGAGTATTAGCTAATCAGATGATCATCGCCATAAACAATGCCCGGCTTTATCAGGAATCCTTGGAGAAGCAAAGACTGGAAGAGGAGTTGGCGTTAGCTCGCCAGATTCAGGTGGGTTTATTGCCGAAGGTCTGCCCCAAGGGTGAGCTTTTTGAATTTTCTGCATTCACCCAGCCTGCCAGGCAGGTGGGTGGTGATTATTATGATTTTTTGATCAGCGAGGACGGACGGGTAGGGGTTGCCATTGCCGACGCCACCGGCAAAGGAATACCCGCAGCCATGCTCATCTCTTTGGTACATGCCTCATTGAGAGCAGAGGTGAAAAACAGATTGTGTCCCTCCCGGGTGATGGCTAACATAAATCAGCTGATCTTCTCCTCTACCTCATCGGAGAGGTTCGCTACCATGTTTTATGGTGAGCTTGATCCTCAAGGCAGAAAATTGATCTATTGCAATGCCGGACACAATTATCCAGTGGTGATCCACCAGGATGGAAGGGCAGAATTTTTGGACACCGGAGGTCTGCTGTTAGGAGCTTTTCAGGAGGCTTTGTATGAGAGAGGCGAGGTGCTTCTCCAAAGGAATGATACCATATTTTTCTATTCCGATGGGCTGACTGAAAATTTCAATAATAAGGATGAGGAGTTCGGAGAAAAGAGGCTTTTGGATTTGCTTTTAAGAAATCGCTTTCTTGATCCGGAAG
>JALHUP010000347.1 GCA_022866585.1 Candidatus Zixiibacteriota bacterium
AACGTCCGAAATTAGCGGCGGCTATCAGCCGTCCGCTGGATTGGGTTGTTAGCCAGCCAGTAATTCACAATATCAAAGATTTATTTGGATGATTTATGCGGCCTCGGAGCAGGCACTCCATATAACATCCCTTCAGCGCTAATATCCTCATCAATATCTGGCCAATGTACGCCCTGGCCATCTCCAATAATCTCGTAATTGGCACGCTGTTCAGGTGTCGCCTCTGACAATCGCCAAGACCAAGCAAGAGGAACGCTAATCACTCGCCCATCAACAAGATAGGCGGTAATTGTATCCTCGGTGACACTTATATCCTTAATTCTCACTTCCTGAAGTTTTACCGCAGTGCTCATACCATACCTCCACTATCTTCTTTCTATTATTATAAATGATTTCCCGAATAGTATTTAGCTCTTTTGATGTAAAGCCATGATTTTTGCTCAACACAACAGGCTCTAACCAGAACTTACAAACCATCCTTTCTCTCTGAATATGTACGTGCATTGGCTCGTTACAATCAAAGCTATAAAAGAAAAAACGATATGGTCCAGGAATATTTTTAACAGTCGGCATTAATCAATTATCAGAAAATTGCGCGTCTTTTGTCAAAAAGACTTCATACCGGTCACTGGCTCCAGTTCCGGCTTTCTGGGATTTTTTAGCAACATTTTTGTGTTAACTATACCCATTATATCTTACCCCTTTCAAAATTATTCATATACCCAACGCGCTGGCGCTGACCCGCGGTGGCCAATCGTAGCGAATTCCGCGTCGATGTTGAACGTCGTCGGGTCCAGCGCCGTGTTAGGCCGACTCTTTCGAGTTCGAGCTACGACGGAGCTGCTCCTTTGCCTGTAGAATCGCCGCTTCAATCGGATCGTTTCTGGGTTCCCAAGCATTCGGATGCGGCAATGTCACCACACGGGCGCGCCCAGTGGAGTACAACACTTCAGTTGGCTCGCTCGATGCGGCAGGGTACATGGCTTTCAGAGTACGCACAACGTGCCTCCCGACAGCAAAGACGATGGTCGGCTTGACGGTCCCGAGTACGGAGGCGAAGTACTTGGCCGCGCATCGACTGCGCGCGTAGGGCAACCCTGCACTTGAGGTCGATGCGCAGAAGTGCAACTCGGTGACTGACGCGATGGACTCGAACGGGCGACCTGGAAACAGCCGGTCGGCGACCATTACGTGGACCGAATAGTGGTTCTCCAGCCCGTTAGGACCGATGTAGGCATGGGCGCCAACTCGGTTTCTTGCCAACTCCTCGAATCGGAGCCGGTCATTCACGATCGCGTCATGGAGCAATCTGTTCGACGTTGAGACTCGCGGGTTTATTCCGACAAACAACAGAGGTGCTTGTCCAATGGCCCCGATGATTGGTGGGAACCTGTAAAACTTGCCAACCGCGTTGCGGACAAACGGCAATCGTGTGCCCTCGCAATGAGAACATGAGAACACTTCAGCAATGAGATCTGTCGACATTGTGTTGGTTCGGCCTAACTATTGATTATACGGTTTCCGTATAAAAGCCCTTGTCTGCCTTGGCGCCAGCCAAAGCCGCGTAGCCAAGCCTTCATGGCTTGGGATCGAGCCGAGGGATGAATCCTCGGCTACGCGTGTTATTTAAGCAATAAGGTTGTAATAACAACTCAGAAAACTCACACAACCACTTTCTCCATCTTCGCTTTGTCCGCTTCCAGTTTGGCTCTTCTTTTTTCTCCTTTGAATTTCAAATCCGCCAGTGCTTTTTTAGTGAATTCTATCTCTTCTTTAGTGACCTTTTTCCTCATCTCTTCAACTTCTTTCATCACCTTAGCGAACTTCTGTCCTTCAGCGGCACTAATCCACTCCAGCTGCAATCGTTCCGGTCTTATGCCCATCTTTTCCAATTTGTCCCACAGCTTCTCTACTCTTTTCACTGTCCACCGATTAGCATCTATATAGTGGCAGTCGGCAAAATGACAGCCGGAAACCAAAACCATGGGGGCGCCCAGTTTGAAGGCGTAGAGGACAAATTCCTCATCCACTCTACCGGAGCACATGGTTTTGATTATCCTCTGATTAGGAGGATACTGCAAACGGGATATCCCCGCCATGTCTCCACCCGCATAAGAGCACCAGTTACAGGCAAACACCACGGTCTTCTCCTGAGGATTCTCCTCTAAGATGGCTTCTATCTGGGCAATGATCTGTGTATCCGTGAAGTGCCGCATGGTGACCGCACCAAAAGGACATTCGGCTCCACAGGTGCCGCATCCCGCGCAGGCGGCTTCAATAATCTCCGCAGGCGTCTTTTTCTCCCGATCCACTAAGATGCATTTATATGGACAAGCGCGGTAGCAGATTTCACAAGCGGTGCACATATCTTTGTCCACCATAGAGGTTATCGCCTCCACCTTAATCCTGTCCGCATTCAGGATGATCTCCGATCTGGCGGCGGCGGCACCGGCTTGAGTGACTGAATCTTTAACGTCCTTGGGAAACTCAGCACAGCCAGCAAAGAAAACCCCTTTGGTGGGAGCATCCACCGGCTTCAGCTTAGGATGAGACTCCATGAAAAATCCATCCGCAGTGAGAGAGAGTGTCAAAAGCTTTTGGATAAGACTTCCGTCCTGTCGGGGCAAAACACCCACGGATAATACCAGCATCTCTATCTCGTGCCGTTCCACCTCACCGGTGGTGGTGTTTTCCACAGTGACTATTAAATTCTTGGTCTTTGGGTCCTCCACCACCTCTCCGGGTAAACCTCTTATATATTTCACGCCCTCCTGCTTGCTTCTTCGATAAAGGTCCTCGAAAGCCTTTCCAAAAGCCCTAATATCTATGTAAAAAACCTTGATCTCTGTACCGGGATAATGATCGCAAAGAAGGACTGAGTCTTTTATGGTATTCATGCAACATATATTACTGCAGTAGGATTTACCTCTTTTCTCCGATCGGGATCCCACACACTGAATGAATCCGATGGATTTGGGAGTTTTATGGTCAGTGGGACGGATGAAATGCCCCTGGGTGGCACCGCTGGCACAAATCAACCGCTCAAACTCCATGGAGGTGATCACGTTCTCAAAACTCCTGTAGCCATATTCATCCAGCTCGGTAGGATCATAAACGTCCATTCCTGTAGCTACGACGATGGCTCCTACCTTCAGATCGATGATCTCGTCCTGCATGTCATAGTCGATGCACTTCTTCTCACAGACCTCCGCACATTTGCCACAGGCAATGGGATTATTCCCCATACAGGTTTGCATATCTATTAAATAGGCGGAGGGAACCGCTTGAGGAAGTTGTAGATATATGGCTTTCCGGGAGGAGAAACCTTGCTGGAACTCATCTGGAACCGCTACCGGACAGACCTTTACGCATTCTCCACAAGCATTACAGTCTTTCTCCCTTACATAGCGAGCTTTCTTTCGGACCTTCACTTGAAAATTGCCCACGTAACCTGAAACCTCCTCCACCTCGCTGTAAGCGAAAAGCTTTATTTTAGGATGTCGACCGACATCCATCATCTTCGGTCCCAGAATTCATATACTGCAATCCATGGTGGGGTAGGTTTTGTCCAATGCTGCCATTATGCCACCGATGGATGGTCCCTTCTCTACCAGATAGACCTGAATACCAGAGTCTGCCAAATCCAATGAGGTTTGAATACCTGCCACGCCCCCACCGATTACCAGAGCGGCTTTGGTGACTGGGACCGTTCTTTCTATCTGGGGATCCAGATACCTTGCTCTCGCCACCCCCACCTTAACCATATCCTTGGCTTTTTCCGTGGCCGCTTTTCGATCATGGAGATGCACCCAGCTACAGTGCTCTCTTAAGTTGACCATCTCCAAAAGATATGGATTCACTCCCACATCAGCCACACAGGCTCTAAAAGTAGGCTCATGCATACGCGGAGAACAGGATGCCACCACCACCCGATTGAGGTTGTGTTCTTTAATATACCTTTTGATTTCATTCTGTCCCGGATCAGCGCAGGTGTATTTGTTTAAAACCGCCACTGCCACGTCGGGCAAGGTCTCCGCAGATTTGCGCACCTCCTCACAGTCCAGCGATCCAGCGATATTAAGACCACATTCGCAAACAAATACACCGATCCTCAAATCGTTTTCTTTTCCTGGGTTTTTCTTATCAGCCAACTCATTCACCTCCACTTATTATTCTCTGTCACACTTTGGTGATTTTGTTCTGTATGAATTCTTTAATTTTCCTCGCGATGGTAAAAGCTTCTTTCGCCTCGTTGAAAGTCGGTTCATACCAATCATCGGGATAACGAATTTCAATGGCATAATCAGTGAGTTTATCTGCTTCTTCTTTGAATACGGAAATCTCTTTATCTTTGCTTTCGCATTTGGTGATCAACTCACCGATTTCATGTGTTTTTGCAAAAGTAATGCTGAGAAAGACTAAATATGCCTTCAAATACTTTTCGACAGCCTGTTGACAATGAAAGCAGACGCTTTCGGTGACCACATTGGGGAATGATAACTCGTGCTCAGCGGTAAGCAGATCCTTGTTGGCTTTGTCTATCCAACTATTTATTAGTTCTGCCCTTGTCTTCATATAGAATCTTACCCCTCTTCACCACCTGGGTAACAAACGCCTCGTCTACTTCCCTCCAATCATCAATTTCCCTCTGGGTGTAGACGATAATGTCTTTTGGAATCTCGGAAATTCCCCAAAGCAATTTTCTTATTTCCCTTGCTCTTTTATATCTTGGCAGATCGCTCTCTTTTACAATCAATAAGTCTAAATCGCTATCTTTTTTGGGCGTGCCATAGGCGTAAGAGCCAAAGAGGATGATCTTCTCTGGCTTATAATTATCAACTATTCGTTTGATGATCTCTATTATTTGATCTTTCTCGGTCATCCTTTACAGCTGTTTAAGGTTCACAACTTATCCCAAAATTCATTCTTACATCATTCAACTCTTTTATATATAAGCTTTCCTTTTGAAAAGATCCTGTTGCGAAGATGTTCTCTTATATCATCTAAGTCGATTAAATCTACTTCATCATCTACGAACATAGAAACTTTGCCATAAAACTTGAAGAAATCTCTGGGTTTAATCCCGCTCACTGCTATGTCGATGTCACGGGCTGATTTCATATCTGAAAGACAGGAACCAAATAACAGCACTTTGCGTGCACCAAATTCCCTGCTGATGTCGACGATTTTCGCTAATTCTTTTTCAAGGGCTTCTCTTTTCATGATTGACCAATCCCCGGACCTAAATTAGATGTTGCGGCAGGAACTACTCCTGACGCTATTTTAAGTGTCCGGACTAGGTTCTGGCACAACTTACAAAAAGTCAACTTAAATCCTCTCTAATTCATACTCTTTTACTGAAACTTTTATTTCCCTTTTTACATTAGTCCTTGATCTGGCTATCCGCTCTAATTCCTCCCAAGTATGGGCATCGTAATATCTGTCCTTGCATTCCACACATACTTTCCCCGGAACGTTCTCTATGATTATAAGCTTGCCCTTATAATGAAAATCAATCGTCATTCTCTTTTTTACCACTTCGTTCCCACAAAAATCACAACTCTCTTTCTGTTTCCTCATTCTCTCAATCTTGCTCATTACGGTTTCTCATTTGGGTTATCTCTATGGTTCATATATTTTCCTTCCGCCTTCCCAGCTATCCCACCATTCTATTTTCTTGGGGTTAATTTTCAATAAGCAGAATTCTTCAGATTCAGGACCTTTTGGAAAATGCTGGGAAATATCATAAGGCGCCAATTCCCAAATCCTTTTCTTCTGCTCCAGGTTTTCTACGATTTCAGCTTCGCCACATATGGTGGCGGATTTATCACCTGAAGGATGTTGGACAAAACTCAGGCAGATTTTAGGATTTCGGGTTATCTGTTTTACCTTTCGAGAACCAGCGAACGTGGCAACCCAGATGGACATGTCGGCTTCCACGATGGGAGAAACCGGACGGACTTGCGGCTGATCACCATCCATGGTTGCCAAAAAGGTGAAAAGACAGCACTCCTTCATTATGTCGACTATTTTCTGTTTATCAGAGGAATTCATAACTACGCTCCTTCTTTCGTGTTCATCCCTTTACATTTTGTATAGTAGTCTACCAAGCATCATGGGCAATGGCTTTAACTCTCGTCGCAACGGATCAAGGGACAATCCCAGAGCTTCAAGGGTAAAGGCACCCAGAAGGATACTGTCCCCTTCTTCACCAAAGATGACATCTGCTCCTCCGATCCGATCACCGTATTTGAAAAGAGCTCCTCCCTTCTTGCGCACAATCTTTTCTCCATTTGCCAATCGGAATTCTTGCTCACCTAATGGTCTGATCCCTAGTTTTTCCAAAATCGGGGTTGGAACCACGGAGTAAATCGCACCAGAATCTATTAGAAACTCAATATTCTCAGTCACATCATGATTAGCAGGATTACCCACATCAATCTCTAAAACTGTCAAGCCCATAGTAACCTCCTCCTGTAAGAGGTTTTCTTGAATACCTGTTGCCCTTTTACTACGTTATTGCTTCAGCAAAGAATGTTGTCAAATCAACAATCCTCAATTTTTCTTCCACTGGATAACCTCTTGTTCGTCACGGACACCCTATCCGTGACGTTCTATTGTAATAATTAAACCCTGGACGTGTAGTCAAATACGGGAACTTTGATAGTCTTCACGGGTTTGAATTTTTCTTTTGCAAATCTCAGCAGTTCATCAGTGACCTCCGGAGAATAGGTTTTTTCTCCACATTTGGTGCAAACCTCGGCCGGAACATTCTTCACCAAAAGATACTTGCTATCCTCTTCATAGCTAAAGGTCACCTTTTTTTTCTCTACCCTCCCTCCACAAAAAACGCATTTCATAAATAGCTCATCTCCTTATTTTATGGTTAATCCATTCCCTCGGATCAGGTTCATAGGTTGTAATGACCACTACCGCTGGTGGTAAAGAAATTTGAATATGCAAATTTCTTCCACCTTCTGTCTTACCATAAATAAGACAGCTTGGTGAGTATTTATCCTTAGGATACTCTTCAATAATCTCACCTGCCAATATAACCTGTTCTACCTCAGAACGATCTATCGACCTTTTGATCATCCTTTTTACCGCATGGTCTGAAAATCGGTACTTACCTTCTCTTATTTTATCCTGAATAGCCTTTATGGTCATCTACATTATCAACGCAAGATAATTCATCCTTGTTAATTATGATATCGCCTCGACAAACAAAGCGGTCAAATCAACAATTCTCAGTTTCAACTCTTCTGGATAACCTTCAGCATTCTGCGTGCAGGAGAAATGAATCTGGCATTTGGGACAGGCGGTGATTAAAACTTCCGCACCGGTGTTTTTTGCTTCCTTCAATCTATTGGTCTGGATCATCCTTGAATACATATCGCAGTTCACCCAGGATGAGGTGCCACAGCAGATAGCATTCTTTCTGTTTTTGGGCATCTCTAAAAATTCTACACCCGAAATGGAACTCATCACCTTTCGGGGAGGATCATAAATCCCTAAAAACCTGCCCAATCTACAAGGATCCTGATAGGTGACTTTCTTTTCTACTTTATTCAATTTAATTTTATTTTTAGAAAGCTCATCTGCGATCAACTCCGAAATATGTATTACCTCAAAATCGGTTTTGCCAAAAAATTCAGGATAGTCTATTTTCAGAGAAACCAGACATTCAGGACAAGAGGTGATGATCTTTTTTGCCCCGGATTTTTTTATCTGGTCGATGTTATGCTTAGCCAATCTTTTGAAGTTTTCAACATCTCCCATCCACAAAAGATCATGCCCACAGCACCTCTCATTTGACAAAACCATAGGCTCAATTCCGAAGAAGTTCAAAATCTTTAAAGTAGATCGGGCTGAATCTAAAGAATTTGCTTTAATGTCAGAAAAGAAGACATCGAAATAGGGAAGACATCCCACAAAATATAAATATTCGGATTTTTCTTTAGTTTTCAGATCGGAGGTTATCCATCCCAATCTATTTTGTTTCAGCTCACCTGCGGTCATTATTTTCATAAGGGATTGCAAAGCCCCTCCGTGCGAACATTTGGCATCCTGACCTTCGGAATTTGCTTG
>JALHUP010000053.1 GCA_022866585.1 Candidatus Zixiibacteriota bacterium
GGTCAAATTCCCCAGCACCAAACCAATCTCTAACCAGGAACTCTTGGAATTAGAATGTGACATTCTGGTCCCTGCGGCTTTGGAAAACCAGATCACCGAGAAGAATGCGCCCAGAGTAAAAGCAAAAATTTTGGCAGAAGGAGCAAATGGACCTGTTATTCCCAAAGCCGATAAGATATTGGATAAAAACGGTGTCTTTGTAATCCCGGATATACTATGTAATACCGGAGGAGTCACGGTCTCCTACTTCGAATGGGTGCAAGACCGAATGGGATTGTTTTGGAGTGAAGAGGAAGTCAATCGCAGGTTAGAAGAGATAATGAGGAAGGCTTTTGCTGATGTCTTACAAATTTATTGGGCAAAAAACGTCACCCTGCGGATCGCCGCCTTCATGCTGGCAATACGGAGAGTTTTGGATGTCTTTATGAAGAGGGGTGTCTACGCTTAAATTCCCACTAAATTAACAGCCAGCACCCCGCAAAGGCGGGGTGCTGGCTTTGCCTTTTGTATGGTCGAACCACCAACCAAATTCTTTCAAAAACCGCTAAAAAATATTTGACAAAACAGCAATTTATGTTATATTTGAGAAAAATTTCACAAGCTTTGCGTTTTAATTGGATGTTTTCTCTGTATGTCGAAATTACAAAATGAAATGAACCATTGGCAAAAGTGAAAGGAGAAGTCATGAGTGGCGGGATATTCGATATGGCACTCAAACAGCTGGATGACGTGGCAAAAAAGATCAACCTTGATCCTAATATCCATGCTGTACTGAGACAGCCTGAAAGAGAGCTTACCGTTGCCGTTCCAGTGGAAATGGATGACGGACACATCGAGGTTTTCACCGGACATCGAGTTCAATATTCTAGTGTAAGAGGACCGTGCAAAGGGGGAATAAGATACCATCAGGATGTGACGTTGGATGAGGTTAAGGCTTTAGCCGCTTGGATGACCTGGAAATGCGCGGTGGTTAACATTCCCTATGGTGGAGCAAAGGGGGGAGTTAGATGTGATCCTCTGAAGATGTCCAAGGAAGAGGTGAGGCGTTTGACCAGACGTTACACCGTGATGATAATGCCAATCTTAGGAGGGAGAAGAGATATTCCGGCTCCCGATGTTAACACCAGTGCAGAGACCATGGGTTGGATGATGGATACGATAAGCATGTTTGAGGGTCGGGCCGTCTTAGAGAGCGTTACCGGCAAACCTATAGAATTGGGAGGATCTCTGGGCAGACGGGAGGCTACTGGTAGGGGAGTGATGTTTATAACTTTGCAACTCCTTAAAAAGATGCGATGTGACCTATCAGAAACTACAGTGGCGGTGCAAGGCTATGGGAATGTGGGGTCAGTAGCGGCGACCCTTCTTTATGAAAAGGGATGCAAAATAGTTGGGGTTAGCGATGTAACCGGTGGATTCTATAACCCTAAGGGCTTGAACATACCAAAGATAAATGAATATGTGAAGACTTCAAAGAACAATCTCCTTGAAGGGTATAAAGAGGACGGGGTTGAATCTGTCTCTAACGAGGAGTTGCTTTTGTTAGATGTGGATGTGTTAATTCCTGCGGCTTTAGAGAATCAAATCACCGAGAGAAATGCCTTAAAGATAAAAGCTAAATTTATTGCAGAGGGAGCCAATGGACCAACCACCCCGGAGGCAGATAGAATTCTGGAAACCAACGGAGTTATAGTAATTCCAGATGTGCTTGCCAATGCTGGAGGAGTGGTCTGTTCTTACTTCGAATGGGTGCAGGACATTCAAGCCTATTTCTGGGATATTAATCAGATCAACGAAAATCTGGACAAGATCATGGTAAAAAGTTTCGATGAGGTTTGGGCAGTTTCTAAAGAACGTAAAGTGGATATGCGAACGGCGGCTTACATGAACGCAGTCACCCGAGTAGCCAATGCACTTAAGCAACGTGGAATTTTCCCTTAATCTTTTTCAACTATTGCAGAAAAAGAAATCTGTTTTCAGTCGTGGTCAAAATGCCAGCTGGATGAAAACAATTACAGAAGGGTATCTGCTGTTGCCTTAGACAAAGAAATTTGTCGGATATTCCACTAAGGAAATACAACCTAAGTTTTTAGGCGGGATTTAATTATCCCGCCTTTTTTATTTTAACCAAAACTGGGATAAGTCGGAATTCCTCATTCCAACCTTATGTTATCACGAGGGATTATCTCCCTACGGGGCTTGTCGACTTTGCCTGGTGGAGATAGGAGAAGGACAAACCGCCAAGTTAGTTTCATCCTGCACCTATCCGGCAGAGGAGGGTTTGGTGGTTAGAACACACTCTAAAAGAGTGGAGCAAGCTCGAAAGATGGTGGTGGAAGTTCTTTTAGCTACCTGTCCAAGGTCGAGGACCATTCAGGATCTGGCCGCCAGCATGGGGGTTCAGAGGACGAGATTTAAGGTGAAAAATGAGGATTGCATTCTTTGTGGGCTATGTGTCCGAATGTGCGCCGAGCAGATGCAAGGGAAAGCCATAGGCTTTGTCAATCGAGGTGAGTTGCGAAAGATCACTACACCCTTTGACATTCGTTCGGAGGAATGCCGTCTATGTGGAGCATGCATGTATATCTGTCCCGTCTGTCAGCTTCGTTGTCAGGGACCAGAAGCTCCAGGAGTGGTTTGTGGCTCCTGCTTGAATGTTTCGCCAGTCTGTCTGGAAAAGTATGAAGATGCTCTATGTTACTTAGACCCTTGCTGTCAATGTTTGAAGGAAGAAGTCAAAAAATAATTCGAAGCTCGTTTTAAGGTATCGATGCTGGTATCGAGACTCGATCGTCGAACCTCGAGATTCGATACGAGTCCTATGGATCCAAATTCGGACTTCGCTAACGATAAACGATGTACCAATTTGCAAATAAGTAAATATTAAATAAAAAAGGAGTGAGAAGTTATGTCGCTAACCAGACTCAATGCTACTGCCGCAACGTTAACCAAAAATCGAACTGCCGATTCAGTCAGTCGATTTAGCGGGATGTGTGTTACCTGTGTGGACGGCTGTATCGGAATGTGTGAGATCGGCAAATCCGCTTACCGGGGAGCGGAGGTGATCTATCCCCAGCCGTTTGGAATCATCACCGCCGCCTCCGAGAAAGTTTATCCTGTGGATCTGTCTCATTTTACCATCATGGGAACTGCGGTCGGAGCTAAAGGAATTGCAGAGGATTCCGATGTGGCTATTTTCCCCAATGTCAATCTGGAAAGAAAAATCGGAAATGATCCCAAAATCAAAGTTAGACTACCCTTGATAATTCCGGGATTGGGGTCAACCAACATCGCCAAGAACAACTGGGAAGGTTTAGCCATTGGAGCTGCTTTGGCTGGAGTACCTGTTACCATCGGAGAGAATGTCTGTGGTATGGATGTGGAATCCGAGATAGAAAACGGTAAGATAAAACACTCCCCTGACCTTGCCCGTAGGGTCAAGCTATATAAGGATTGGCAGCAAGATGGCTATGGAGCCGTTGTTCTTCAATCCAACGTGGAAGATACCATGTTAGGGGTTTTGGAGTATGGACTTTCGAAGTTAGGAGTGGATGCAGTCGAGCTTAAATGGGGACAAGGAGCCAAAGACATCGGTGGAGAGGTTAAGCTCAATACTTTGGAAAAGGCACAGCTTTTGAAAAAGAGAGGATATGTGGTTTTGCCAGACCCTCTGGACCCTGCCAATATTGAAGCTTTCCAGCGAGGGAGTTTTAAGGAATTTGAAAGGCATTCCCGAGTCGGAATGGTTACCGAGGAAGGTTTCCTAAAAAGGGTAAAGGAGTTGAGGGATTTAGGAGCAAAACATATTTTCCTTAAAACCGGTGCTTACCGACCAGCGGATTTAGCCAGAGCGGTTAAGTTTGCCTCCAAAGCTAAAATCGACCTTTTGACCGTGGATGGTGCTGGTGGCGGAACCGGAATGAGTCCCTGGAGAATGATGAATGAATGGGGTATTCCCTCAGTTGAGCTTCATTCTCTTCTATACCAGTATTGTGAGAAACTGGCGAAGAAAGGTGAGTATGTTCCGCACATCGCCGTTGCGGGTGGTTTCACCTTTGAAGATCAGATCTTCAAGGGATTGGCACTGGGTGCCCCTTATTTCAAGTTGATTGGGATGGCGAGAGCTCCCATCGCCGCCGCTATGGTGGGCAAAACCATAGGCAAAAGGATAGAGGAGGGGATGGTGCCGGTGTTTATTGAAAGATTCGGCAATACCCCAGAGGAGATATTTGTCTCTGCTCCGGAGCTAAAGCAAAAATTAGGAGAGACCTCCTTCAAGAAGGTTCCAACAGGCGCGCTGGGACTCTATACCTATTTCCAAAGGTTAGCTCAAGGTTTAAGACAGCTGATGTGCGGGAACAGAAAGTTTGCCTTAGATTATATCACCCGGGATGACATCGCCGCTTTGACCAAAGAAGCAGTTGAAATCAGTGGCATCAGCCATGTGATGGATGCAGATAAAGAGGAGGCAGAAAAAATATTAAATAGCTGAACCCTTCCAACTAAAAACTAAGTGAATTAGTCAGTTTATTTGCAATATTATGAAGCTTTCGGGAGTTCCTTTTCCCGAAAGCTTTTTATATGGGCTCGAACGATAACCAGACGTTATGGCTTTTTCTTTCGTAACGAGAAATATCTAAAAATCAAAATCTAGGGTTAATGGTAAAAACGCGTGGATTTTTCTTTGGAGATTATAGATTGTTGGAGCGAAGTACCTCCACTAGTAGTGTCCCCAAAATTCCCTTTGTGTTTCAATGGGTTAGTCACGCCACACAGAATTAACGTCTATCGTTTGTCGTCCGAATTCTGGATCCATAGGATTGGCGAGGTTTGTATCCCGCATTCTGCGGGATTCTCGAAACTCGATGCTCGAAGTTCTTATTGTGTTAGCAATTATCCAGCTTCGAGTACCGGGCTTCCAGCATCGAAACCGTTAAACCAGCTTCGTAACTGTCAGGCGAGTCTGATTATCATATCTAACTAACATTAAGACAATGACTTTGCCCTATCCAAATCTTGGGGACACTTGTGGTACCCCCACCCCCCTCCTAAAGGTCAAGGGTGTCTGCCAGAGGCAGGTCCGCCTTTGGCGGAAGGGCACCCTCGACCAACATCCGATGTGCAAAACAAAAGTCGAAAAGTTGGATTTGGGTAAAAAAAATATTTGCTTTTGATAAGAGTTTTTTTTAAATTGGTGCTCAATGATTAAAAAAGTTAATTCTTAGTTACGAATGGACTCAAACCCCAAACCTCAAAAAGACATACTATAATGTGTCAAAAGAAATGAGGTAATAAATTGGCTGAAGAACAAAA
>JALHUP010000054.1 GCA_022866585.1 Candidatus Zixiibacteriota bacterium
CAATGGATTTTTCACGGTCATTGAGCCGATCGCTAAGCTTTTGATAAATTTGAGAGTCCATCCTCATATCATCACCATTGCCGGACTTTTGATCAGCATTCTGGCTTTCAATTTCTTCAGGCTGGGGGATTTTTTGTATGCGGGGGTGATGGTGATCTTAGCTGGCGCGTGCGACGTACTGGATGGCAGATTAGCCCGCGAGACCAAGCAAATCACAAAATTTGGAGCCTTGATGGATTCCACCATCGACAGATACTCGGAAGTTCTGATGTTTTTGGGACTGGCCATCTTTTTTCATGACAGGCAAAGCTATATCGTATATCTCATAATTTTAGCCCTCACTGGCTCCTTCATGGTGAGCTACACCCGGGCAAGAGCAGAGGGGTTGGGGATCGAGTGTAGGGTAGGGATCATGCAAAGACCAGAGAGGATCACCTGGCTTGCCATCGGGTCAATTTTAGGTGCCATCCCCAAGTGGGGGATATATCTGGTAATAGCAACTATCTGGTTTATCGCCATTTTCGCCAATATCACCGTAGTGCAGAGGATTGTTTTCATTAGAAATAAATTAAAGAACTTAACATAGCACTTTGTCAATTAAATAACGATTAAACCCTTTAGGTTTCGTTTTAAAAGGTTGCGGTGCCGGTTAGGTATCGTCTAAAAAGTAATCGTCTGTCGTTTATCGAATAAAATACAATAGACGAAACCGATACACGAAAAACGATACATAGCCGAAACCCAAACCGACAAACGATAAACTCTATAGGCAAAGCATCACAGGAAATAACTCAGAACAAAGGAGAAGGTATGGACAAGGTTAGAGTTGGGATTATAGGGGTAGGCAATTGCGCCTCCTCTTTTGTGCAAGGGGTGGAGTTTTACAAAAACGCCAAAGATACCGATTTTGTCCCGGGACTGATGCACGTTAGCTTGGGTGGCTATCACATAAGCGACATAGAATTTTCTGCCGCTTTCGACATCGACAAAAACAAAGTGGGAAAAGACCTAAGCCAAGCCGTCTTCACCTACCCCAATAACACCTACAAATTCGCTTCGGTTCCGCATTTTGGGGTGCCGGTTCACCGGGGAATGACCCACGATGGATTAGGGGAGTATCTTTCCAAGATCATACAAAAAGCTCCCGGACCTACGGCGGATATAGTTAAAATCCTGAAAGAGACTAAAACCGACGTGGTGGTGAATTATCTGCCGGTGGGAAGTGAAGAGGCGACCAAGTGGTATGTGGAGCAAGTCTTGGATGCGGGATGTGGATTTGTGAACTGCATCCCGGTCTTTATTGCCCGGGAAAAATATTGGCAGAAGCGTTTTGCGGATAGGGGCTTGCCGGTGATAGGAGACGATATAAAGTCGCAGGTGGGAGCTACCATTGTTCATCGAGTCCTGACCAGACTCTTCCGGGAAAGAGGGGTAAAGTTGGAGAGAACCAGTCAGCTTAATGTCGGTGGAAATACCGACTTTTTGAACATGTTGGAGCGCTCCCGTCTGGAATCGAAGAAAATCTCCAAGACCGATGCCGTTACATCTCAGCTGGATTACGATTTGGGTGCCACCAATGTGCATATTGGACCATCCGATTATGTAGCCTGGCTTACCGACAGAAAATGGGCTTACATCAGGATGGAGGGGAGAACCTTTGGAGACGTCCCCTTGAATATTGAATTAAAATTGGAGGTGTGGGACTCTCCCAATTCCGCCGGGGTGGTGATAGATGCGGTGAGATGCTGTAAGCTTGCCATGAATCATAAACTCAGCGGTGCCATCGATGCTCCCTCTTCTTATTTTATGAAATCTCCGCCCAAGCAACATACCGACGAGGAGGCCCGGGTTTTGACCGAAGAGTTTATCAACAAGTATGGAAAAAAGGAGAAAAAGATCGCTCCTGTAAAACCCAAAAAAGTGGTCAAAAAATAAATCGAGATTCTTAATAAATTTGAAAAGGTCCTAAAGGGAGGTGGTCAGATGACCCCGCCTCTGGCGGGGTTTTTAAAAATGCCACCTCTTTGTTTTGACGGTAACGAAGCACTCTTTGGAGGATAAGTCTTGCATCGAGCTTCCATCATCCAGCTTCGTCACCGACAAACGAGTTTCGTGATTCCGCCCTATTAAACCTTTAAAACAGAATTTAAGATGCCTGGGTTTTTCATAACATTTGAAGGTATCGACTTCTGTGGAAAGACCACCCAAGCTGAAAAGCTGGCGAATTATTTAAAAGTGAAAGGGTATGAGGTAGTTTTTATAAGGGAACCGGGGGGAGAGAAAATATCCGAGAAGATCAGAAAGATTCTTTTAAGCGAAAAGAACCAAGAGATCACCCACATGACCGAGCTTTTGCTTTATATGGCCAGCAGAGCTCAATTGACCCAAAGGATTATCCTTCCCAGTTTAAAGAAGAAAAAGATCGTAATCTGTGACCGATACTCGGATTCGAGCTTAGCCTATCAGGGATATGGTCGGGGATTGAACAAGAAAATGATAAAATATTTGAACTGCATCTCAACCCTTGGGCTTGTTCCTGATCTAACCATCCTTTTGGATGTGCCAGTGGAGATTTCTTTAAAAAGAAAGGCGAAAGAAAGCAGAAGAAAAAGTGAAGATAGATTGGAAAAAGAAAAATTTGAATTTCGCCAAAGGGTAAGAGAGGGCTATCTGAAGATTGCCGAGAAGAATAAAAAAAGGATTAAAATTGTCGATGGGAGAGGAGATATAGAGAAAACTTGGCAGAAGGTGAAATCGGTGGTGGATAGTTTTCTGCTCGTTTGAGCACACCAATCTTTGTCATTCACATTGAATACAGAGTATAGAGCTGTTGCCACAGTATTTCTCTCAGGGGTATCGTTAAAAAAGGTTTCCGTTGCGGTTACGTATCGTTTATCGTGCAGTCGTTGTCGTTTGTCGTGTTAAGACCAAAGACGAAACCGACATCCGAAACCGATACGTTGCCGAAATCCAAACCGATAAACGGACTTAAGCAACAGACTCGTATAGAGTGTAAGGTATTGAGCCTCAAAACTCCAGACTTAAAGCTCAATTCGTACTAATTTCACTAAGATAAGGAGGTTAACTATGGTCCGAGAATATCTTAAATTAAGAAAGTCAACTCTGTTTTTAGGCGCGATTTTGGTGGGGCTTTTGATCGGGGGGTTGGTTTATGCCTTAAGTGACAATTTATATGCCAGCCTGAAAGATTTTGGAGAAGTTGCAACGGCGGTAAGCTCGCAATATGTAGAGGAGGTTAACTCCCAGGATTTAATTAATGCTGGAATCGTGGGCATGCTTCGAAGCCTCGACCCCTATTCTGAGTATTTAGAGGAAAAACAATATCGTGCGCTTATGGAGGATACCTACGGGCAATTTGAGGGATTGGGAATAGAGATCTCCATAAAGGATGGTTGGCTCACGGTAATAGCTCCATTGGAGGATACCCCTGCGGACCGGATGGGAATTCAAGCTGGAGATAGAATCATAAAAATAGAGGGGGTCTCCACCAAAGGAATAACCGCCGATGAAGCGGTAACTAAATTGAGAGGTAAAAAGAGGACGGTGGTTCACATCACCATCCAGAGAGAGGGAATCCCCGAGCCAACGGAATACGCCATAACCAGAGATGTTATTGAGATAAGGCCGGTTCCTTATTATGGTGTAACCAAAAACAAAATCGGGTACGTGCGATTGAACACATTTTCCGAAGCCTCGGCTTACGAGTTAAAAGATGCGGTAAATGAGCTTTTGCGAAAAGGAATAAAGGGTTTGATTTTGGATTTGAGAGGAAATCCCGGTGGACTTTTAGACCAGGCGATTGAGGTAACCAGCGTCTTTCTGGATAAAGACAAATTGGTGGTGGAGACCAAGGGGAAGGCTTCGAGTCAAAACCGAAAGTTTCTTTCATCCGGTAAGCCCCTATCCACGGAACTCCCCTTGGTGGTTCTGGTGGATGGGGGATCAGCCTCCGGGTCCGAGATCGTGGCGGGAGCGATTCAAGACTGGGACAGAGGAGTGATCGTGGGAGACACCACTTTCGGAAAGGGACTGGTGCAGAGCATAATGCAAATGGGGGAGGGTGCGGCTTTAAAGCTCACCACCGCCAAATATTATATTCCCAGCGGAAGATGTATCCAGAAGGAGGA
>JALHUP010000348.1 GCA_022866585.1 Candidatus Zixiibacteriota bacterium
ATTATTCACCACAAATGATGCGGTCTTGCTTTGGGAAGGATCCATTCTCATGTCCAAAGGACCATCCGATTGAAAACTAAATCCTCTTTGGGGATCATCTAAATGCAATGAACAGACCCCCAGGTCAAATAAAAAGCCTGAAATCTCTTTTATCTTTAAAGCTAAAACGAAATCCTTTATCTGACTGAAACAAAAGTGACCGAATTTAACTTTGTCTTTGTATTTATCTAAGCGTTTTTTTGCAATCTCAAGTGAGCTTTCATCTCTATCTATACAAATCAGCTTCCCCTCAGGTTCAAGGTGTGAAACTATGGCTTCCGCATGTCCGCCTGTCCCGACTGTGGCATCAAAATAAATTCCTGATTTTGAAATTAAAAGATTTTCTAACACCTCCTCTAAGAGGACAGGTTTATGCATGATTTTCACATTACACCATGAATCCCTCACCCCGGATTCTTCATTTTTTGTCCACGACATTTGGGGGCTTAAAGATTTTCTGGGCGACCTGTTCACGAGTTTGTGGAAAACGTTCCTTATACTTCTGGTATACTTTAGGGTTCCATAACTCAATTCTGGACAACACCCCGAAAATAAAAATCTCTTCTTTGGGTTTAATCTGAGCATGATCCAAAAGCCCTTGGGGTAGGGTTAGCCTTCCTGCTCGATCTATCTTCACATCTTCGGATTTTGGGAAGAACTCCCTTTCATAAAATCTGTGTTCCTCTAAATCATCAACCATCAAATCTCTTAACTTCTGCTCTTGTTTTTCCCACTCTTCCTTAGGGTAAATGAAAATACATTCGTCATACCCAGCGGCTATAACAAAGCTTTCATTAGAGGATGGGGGGATAGCATCCTTCAGCTTTTTAGGCAATTTAAGCCTTCTTTTGGGATCGATAGTGGATGTATAAGTTCCTTTAAATGAAGCCATTGGAAATAGGAAGACGGTTAAACTTAAAGTAAAGAATTATCCGTTTGTTTAATCATTGCGATGATACTCCTGATCTCTTAAATCTTGGATATCCCTTTGAACACATAATCTTTTAAGAAATAGACTGTTAAAGGTTTTACCTTCATCAAAACTTTAATGTAGTAAATCTTACCCGTTTAATTACAATACATTATCTAAAAAACAACTCCTACTGGCGAGTCCTATTTCGCCCACTTCGAGTCCTAAAACTAACACTTCTTTACCCCAAGTATACACCTTAGCCCCAGTTTGTCAAGAAAAAAATTAAGTTTCGCAAAAATATTTTTTAATCCTTTAAGCCTATCGAGCTTACGCCACAGTGTATTGGGGTTCTCCCATAATAACCTATCTATTCGATTTTTAGAAGGACTTTTGTCTATCTGAAAAGTTGAAAATCATTATTCTAACCTGTTAATAGAAGACCTCTTGTAACAAGGAGGTTTTCACTTGCGAAAATTTACTCGTCAGGCACAGAGATTGCAAAGTCTTATGCCGTAACTTTTGATCCCTTTTAATCTCGTTTCAGAAGGGGGGAAAATGAAGACCAATCTCTGGAGTAGACTTCTCTTTTTAACTCTTTTAAGTTTAGCATTCTACAGTTCCCATGGATCCTGCGAACCGGCATGGGGACAGAAAAGTTTCCATTCCTTTTTCTCAGAAGATGATTTTTTCTTTAATAGAAGAGATGGATATGATCTCGTCGACTTTAAAAATGGAGAAAAGATAGGAGAAATCGGAAAACCTGATCTGCCTTTAAAATTGGTTCATCTTCTGATTCCGAATGATTCGGAAGTGGAAAGCTTAATTATTATAGGTAAATCATATAAAATCATGGACGGAGAATATCTTGTTTCTCCTGCCCAGCCTGATGAAAAAACAGATGGAACGATAGAAAGAGTTTGGGCTCCTCCAGACGCAGGGACATACAATTCAGATTCACTTTATCCAGGTAAGCTTGGGGAAATCGTGGAAAGTGGCTTTTTGGCAGGGAACCGGATAGTTACCTTAGCCTTGTATCCATTACAATACAGACCTAAATCAAAAAAGCTTTTCCTTTACACTGATTTGGATTTGGA
>JALHUP010000349.1 GCA_022866585.1 Candidatus Zixiibacteriota bacterium
CTGAGGATGCTTTTGAACCCTTTTTATTTCACCTACTACTACTTTTTCCAGACCGCTACCTAATGGAGTGATAGTCTCCACCTCCACCCCGGCATCGGTGAGCTTACCTGCCAACTCTTCAGGCGACCAATGAAAATCCACCAATTCCTTAAGCCATTTGTAACTGACCTTCATTTTTAGAACTGCCTCAAGAATCTTAAATCATTTTCATAAAATAGCCTGATATCGTCGATACCGTATTTGAGCATAGCTATCCTTTCCACACCCATCCCAAAAGCGTAGCCGGTATAGACTTCAGGATCGTAGCCCACGTTTTTAAAGACTTCTGGATCGATCATCCCTGCACCTAAAATCTCCAGCCATCCTCGGTATTTGCAGAGACCGCAGCCTTTGCCCTTGCAATTCACACAGGCTATGTCCATTTCCGCCGAAGGCTCGGTAAAGGGAAAAAAACTTCCTCGGAATCTTACCCCCACCTCTTTTCCAAATAATTCCCAAACGAAAGCCGAAAGAACTCCTTTTAGATCAGCAAAGGTCACATCCGTGTCCACATAGAATCCCTCTACCTGATGAAAGCAGCAGTAGCTCCTGGCATTTATAGCTTCGTGTCGATAGCATCTCCCAGGAGCGATGATTCTTACCGGAGGTTTCCTTTTCTCCATAACCCGGATCTGCACCGGAGAAGTATGTGTCCTTAAAAGAATCTCATCATCTATATAGAATGTATCCTGCATATCCCGGGCCGGGTGATCCTTGGGGAAGTTAAGTGCCTCGAAGTTGTAGTGGTCCGTCTCCACATCCGGACCTTTCGCCACCTCAAAGCCCATCCCATAAAAAATCTCTATTATCTTTTCATTTATCTGAGTGATGGGATGAAGCTTGCCTGACCAACTTTTTCTTCCGGGAAGAGTGTAATCAAAGAATTCAGCTCTCTTTTCCTTAGAGGGCTCTTGGATTTTAAGTTCCTCGAATCTTTCCTTGAAAATCCCTTCAATCTGATCTTTAACTTCATTGGCCAATTTGCCCAAAGCTGGTCGGCTTTCTTCCGGGGCCTCTTTTAAGTTCTTCAAAAGAGAGGTTATAGTTCCCCTTCGACCCAAATACTTAGCTTTAAGTTCTTCCAAATCTTTTATTTTGTCGACCTTGGCTAATTCTTCTTGGGCTTCTTTTTGAGCTTCCCTGAGCTTATCTTCAAACTTGCTCATATTTAAAAACCATCTAAGAAAACATAATAAAGTTTTAAGCTTTCAAGTGGTCTGAAAGCTTTTGAAACAGTCCCGCCAAAGGCGGGATTAGCTCTGATTAGTTGGAGATGGAAGGCTGGTTTTGTATTTCAGAGCCAATTCGGCCAGTTTGGCAAAAGCTTCTTCATCCTTAACCGCCAACTCTGCCAAGTTCTTGCGATCCAAAAGAACCCCGGCTTTTTTTAGACCGTTGATAAATAAACCATAGGATAGTCCGTAAATTCTGGCGGCTGCATTGATTCGGGTTATCCACAGTCTGCGGAAATCCCTCTTCTTCCTTCTTCTGTGTGCATAAGCATAAGCCAATCCCCGCTGGACCGACTCTTTAGCGGTCCGATACAACTTACTCCTCCCCCCATAATATCCCCTGGCTACTTTTAAGATTTTTTTTCTTCTCCTTCGGGAAGCCACGCCCTTGGTCGCTCTCGGCATCAGAATCCTCCTTAACCTGCTAATAATCTCTTCACTCTTTTTTGATCAGCTTTATCCACCAAACCCGCTTTTCTCAAACTCCTTTTCCTTTTAGAACTTTTCTTCGTCAGAAGATGCCCTTTAAAAGCCTTGCTTCTTTTGAACCTTCCACCGCCGGTCTTTCTAAATCTCTTGGCAGCACTTCTGCTGGTTCTTATCTTGGGCATTTAGTATTACCTCCTTAAAGAAAGACTGAAGATCACTTAACCTTATACGTTAGGCAACGACCATAATTTATTGATAGGAACAAAATTATGCCTAAACGATCAAAGTTTACCCTTTGGGCATAACGGTCATGGTCAAGCTCCGTCCTTCCATTTTCGGCTTTTGTTCAATTATCCCCACATCGGTTAGGTCACCTTGAAGTTTATTCATGATCTTATCCCCAAACTCCTTATGGGTCATCTCTCTGCCTCTGAACTCGACAAAAACTTTCACCTTATTTCCTTGAGCCAAAAATTCACGGATGTGTTTCATCTTAAAAGTGTAGTCGTGATCCTCAGTTTTCGGTCTGAAGCGCATCTCCTTTAAATGCCAAAAACGCTGTTTCTTTTTAGCGTCCTTCGCTTTTTTGCTTAGCTCATACTTGTATTTGCCGTAGTCCATTATTTTACAGACAGGCGGTTTAGCATTGGGAGAAACTTCCACTAAATCACACCCTTTCTCTTCAGCTAAACGAAGGGCGTCTCTGGTTGCCATTATTCCTATCTGTTCCCCCTCGGCTCCAATAACCCTCACTTGGGGGATTCGAATCCGTCGGTTTATTCTGATTTCCTTAGCCTTTATTTCTGCTCACCTCCTTTCTTAAAGAAGCTTGATGCTCGGATATGGGTGTCGATGCTCGTAACGAAGCTGGTCAATCGAAACTCGATGCTCGATTATTTCTTGATCCAATTCGGTCTTCTCACTTCCCACTTCTAACTTCTGACTTTTAACTTCGAGCATCGATACGAGTCACCACGATTCCGCTCTGCGGGTCTTCGCCAACGCTAACCGAGCCTCAAAGGCGATATTTTCTTCATAAATGAGATATATAGTGAATTCTACTGGCTGCTTTTGTTTTTTACTTCCTGTTTTAATTTAACAATAATCTCCTCCACATCAAATTCTCCTAAATCGCCTTGTTTATGTTTTCTTACCGAAACAGACTTATTCTGCACTTCCTTTTTACCTATGATAAACATATACGGTATTTTTTCTTTCTCTGCTTCTCGGATTTTGTAATTAATCTTTTCGTTTCTATCATCCAGTTCAACCCGAAAACCCTCCCCTTGTAATCTATTTTTTATTTCGGCAGAATAAAGGTTTTGTTCATCCGTGATGGGCAACACTACAATCTGCACCGGAGAAAGCCATAAAGGAAATGCACCGGCATAATGTTCTATCAAGACCCCAAAAAAACGCTCCAATGATCCCAAGAGTGCCCGGTGAATCATAATCGGTCTATAAAACTTTCCATCCTGTCCCACAAAAGTTAAATCGAACCTCTCCGGGATATTAAAGTCAAACTGGATGGTGGTGCATTGCCAAGCTCTCCCCATGGCATCTATGATCTTGATGTCGATTTTAGGACCATAGAAAGCCCCACCGCCTTCATCCACCTGAAACTGCAAGTTGTCTTTCTCTAAAGCCTGTCTCAAAGCTTGGGTCGCTTTTTCCCAGTTTTGTGGATCTCCGATAAATTTGTCCGGCCGAGTAGATAGATATATCTCATACTTTTCGAATCCTAAAGTTCGCAAGATGGAAAGCGAAAAATCCAAAAGTTTTAAAACCTCCTCCTCTAATTGATCCGGCTTACAAAATAAATGGGCATCGTCCATGGTGAATCCCCTTACCCGCATAAGTCCGTGCAATACCCCCGAACGTTCATAACGATAACAGGTGCCAAGCTCGGCTAACTTCAAAGGAAGATCTCGATAGCTTCTGATCTTAGATTTGTAAATCAAAATATGAAAAGGGCAGTTCATGGGCTTGAGCTGATATGCTTCATTTTCTACCACCATAGGTGAATACATATATTCTTGATAGAAGCCGGTATGTCCACTTTTTTCCCAAAGATGTAACCTTGCTATATGGGGAGTATAGATCAGTTGATATCCATTTTTCTGATGCTCCTCGACCCAGAAATCCTCGATGACCCTACGGATTTGCGCACCTTTGGGATGCCAAAGAACCAGCCCTGGTCCCACCTCATCCAGAATCGAAAAAAGCTCCAGTTCCCTTCCAAGTGTGCGATGATCCCTTTTTTTAATCTCCTCCATTCTTTTCAGATATTCGTCTAATTCCTCTTTGGAAGGGAACGAAATTCCATAGATTCGCTGAAGCATTGGATTTTTCTCCGATCCCTTCCAGTAAGCTCCGGCAATGCTTGTAAGTTTAAAATTTTTAATCACCCCGGTGAAGGGAACGTGTGGTCCTTTGCACAAATCCACAAAATCATCGTGCTGATACAATATCACTTTTTCATCTTCCAGGTCGGAAATTATTTCTAACTTATATTTTTCCCCTTTTTCTTTAAAAAACTTGATAGCCTCCGATTTGGGAATTTCCTTTCTTACAAAAGGCTGATTTTCCTTTACGATTTCTTGCATCCCTTGTTCGATTTTCTCCAAATCATCCGGGGTAAAGGGTTCCTTCTTATCAAAGTCGTAATAGAACCCCTCTTCGATAGAGGGTCCAATAGCCAGCTTTGTTTCAGGGAAAAGGTTTTGCACCGCCTGTGCCATAACATGCGAGGTGCTGTGCCAGAAAACTTTTTTTCCCACCTCGGAATCAAAGGAGAGTATCTCGATTTCTGAGTCCTCATTGATATTCTTCGACAAATCGACTATCTCGCCATTCATCTTGGCCGCCAAAGCATTTTCAGCTAATTCCGAGTCGATATCCTTAAGAATATCCGAAACGGTTATTCCCTTTTTGTACTCTTTTTTCGATTTGTCAGGCAAGATGACTGTGATCTTATCCGCCATCTGTTTCTCCCGATTATAACTTATAAAAAATCCCCTGCTTTTTTGGGGTCGAAAATTCTTTTCCTCTTACAGGCGATTTTTTACTACGAGCTACAAACCATGAACCATCCACCGTCTTTATGGTGGGCGATACTGGGATCGAACCAGTGACCCCTTGCATGTCAAGCAAGTACTCTAACCAACTGAGCTAATCGCCCAAGACCAATTCAGAGTTTCAAACCTGTTGACTCTTAGACTTACAAATTCTCAAACTATCTCAATATGACCCTCCCGATGTTATTCGGGACACTCTAATCCACTGAAGCTTTTCTCAACAAAGCCCCGTCTGGAGCTTAACATTTTTTGTTTCTTCAACTTACAATCTTCAAACTTTTTCAATATACGACTTTGCCAAATTCTTGTCAAGAAGAAATCTTCTATCTTTGTCCAAGATAATATATTAAGGCAGATACCCACTACAGATTTAGTTAGAAAATCATTTACTTTCTCAAATGAGTCTCCGTTACCCCAAGTGGTAAAAATCAATTTTTCTGTTCCCATATATAAATTTAAACCTCTCAAAATGCAAACCGTTCATATCTTAAAGTGAGGCTAAATTAATAAAAAATAATGGGAAATCGAAAACCCGTCAGGGATAGAACTATTTGAATTTACGGGAACCCGTCTGGGAAAAAATGGAAGGTAAGGTTATGAATTTGCTCATTTCTAACTTTCGTTTTTTATTTGGTAGAAGATCTCCGGATCAATTTTGTATGGTCTTTTTTTAAAAAACATTTTAGAAACAGCACATTTGTGATTATACTCCAAACAAGTCCATGAGTCTTTGGGCAACTTTAGAAAAGACTTCCTGGTTGTCATAATAACCCTTCTGGCTTTTTTCTTTTGCCTCTTTTATCTTTTCTTCTCGTATAGACAAATCTGCCTTTGGGGTTCCCTTCCCGGTTAAGCTTGTGTTTGACAAAGGCTTCGGTTTGTGGGTTTCGGCTAAATTGAAATTACAAACCATATTTCTGAGATCTTCCGACCGGACCAATTTATTCACGGTTTCCTCTTTTAACTCTTTTGTTTCATATAACTTACGTAAGATCTTGTTCTTGACTTCTTGAACTTTTTCCTTTCTTATGGGACAAAGGGCATCCATGAATATACACCTTTAACAATTTTTTGTATTTCTTCCCATCTTCTCTCTAAAACATTTATCGACTCAAGTGCTTTAAAACTTTACTCACCAGACTTTTGGCTTCTTCTCTCCAGATGGCAGAGGAAAAGTTATATATTTTTTATGGCACCTAATGCTCTGTCTACAAAATAGGA
>JALHUP010000350.1 GCA_022866585.1 Candidatus Zixiibacteriota bacterium
AAAAATCCCACAAAGGAGGCGATATACTTATTATCTTCATATCCTTTTCCTCCCGGCTTTGCCTTCTGCGCAGTTCCGGTCTTTCCTGCGATGTCAAAACTATCTATTTTTGCTTTCTGTCCGCTTCCAGACGAGACCACCCCTTTCAAGAACTCGACTAAGGTGGAAGCGGTTTCAGGGCTTATCACCCGCCGCACCGGGGTAGGATGAAACACTTTTAGGGTATCCCCTTTTTCATCCATTACAGCCTTGACCACAAAAGGCTTCATCAAAACGCCTCCGTTGGCCACAGCGGCATAGGCGCAGACCAGTTGCAAGGCGGTTAAAGATATTCCCTGCCCGAAACCAATGGTGCACAGGGTGAAATCAGACCACTTTTCTGGAGGCGAGACAAAACCCTTAGATTCGCCCGGCAAGTCTATTCCGGTCTTTGTGCCGAAGCCGAAGTCACGAGCATATTTGTAGATTTTCTCTTTGCCCACCTTATTCGCAATTTTAGCCAAAGCAATATTGCTGGAGAAAATCACGCTCTCCCGAAAGGTGAGCCACTCATAAGATTTAACATCGTGAATGATCCTCTTGCCAAATCTGAATTCCCCTTTTTCCGCATAGATTTTATCCTCCGGGGTCAAAATCCGCTCCTCCAAAGCGGAAGCCGCAGTCACAATCTTGAAGGTGGAACCGGGTTCAAAATTGTCATTTATGACTCTGTTCTTTATAGGAAGTTCATCCCCCTCTCCGCAGTATGCCATGGCCAGGATCTCTCCGGTTTTCGGATCCATAAAAACTGCACTTCCTCCATCCGCCCGGGTCAGGCTGATTCCTTTTTTCAGCTCCTCTTCTATGATGGATTGCAATTCTATGTCAATGGTCAGCCCCATGTTTTTTCCGCTCTCCGGCTTCTGAATGGGGTATTCTGTGAGTTGATAGGAATTCTTATGTCCATCCCTTTGAAAGATCGCTTCCCCATCTTTTCCGGAGAGTTCCTGATTATATTGAAACTCCACACCGGCTGACCCTTTGTTGTCGATATTAGTAAAACCTAATACGTCTTTTCCTACGCCTCCATTAAGATAATATCTTTTGGTCTCATTCAGCACCCAGACTCCCTTGAGATTTTTTTCATCAAGTAAGGATTTTATCCTCTGGTTTTCCTTTTTCTCCACCTTTCTTTTGAGCCAGACAAAATTGCTGTCAGTTTTCAGACTGTGAGCTAACTTTCTGAAAGCTGGTCCTGAGGAGCCGAAAGGAATACTGGCAACTAAATTTATGTTTTTCACGCTCTCCGGGATGGCAAAAAAGGACTCGACCGGTAAGTTGAGCGTTAATAGCTCACCGTTTCGGTCGTATATAAGTCCTCTCTTCGCCTCTAATTTGAAATGGAGTTCATGTTGTATTGAAGCTATCTTTTTATATTCTTCTGCTTTCAGAATCTGGAAATAAAAGAGGCGGGAGACGATCAGAAGCCAAAAAGACACTCCTATCAAAAAGACGGCGGCACCTCTTCTTTTTATGGTTTTGCTCCACATGCTTTGCCGTCTCCCGCGGGGAGATTCATCATATAAAATTTTTGATCTATAAACCATGTTTGACCTCCTTGGCTTCGACTTTGTCACCGGAGAGGAGATTTCTTTTAATCCCTTCAAGCTTGGTCCACATATTTTTAAGTAAGCCTTTCTTTTCGAGAATAACAGAATCCGGTGCCTCCGGGAGGATTCCTTTTTGCTCAAAGGAGGGGCAGACAAACCCCATCTCTTCTGCCAACCCTCCTATCCGCTCCACCGAGGAGAGGGAAGCCACTTCCACCTGGAGATACTTATATTCTTTTTGTTGATTGCTCAGCATGGCATTCAATCTTTTGATCTCGCCTGCCAAAGTGAGGAGAGCGACCCTTTGCCAGGTATAGATAATGGCTAAAAAGATAACCACCATCAAAATCAGAGAGAACTTCAAGTAAAAATTTTTCTCTTTTTTAAAACGTCCGATTTTGGATCCATAGAAAATGTGGCTTCTTTTAATTCTATCCTTTGGCAAGTTCACATCTCCTTCAGGATGAATCCCCAGGATGAATCCTGGGAGACGAATCCTTTGCTAAGACGATAGTTTTTCTGCTACCCAGAGTTTGGCACTTCTTGCTCTGGGATTGTCCTTTATCTCCTGAGCGGAAGGAACGATTGGCTTTTTGGTGATCATTCTCAAAGTCTCTTTGGACTTTATTTTCATTCTCTCTTTAACGATCTGATGTTCTAACGAGTGATAACCCAACACACAAAGCCTTCCCTGGGGAGCCAAAAGCTGTATGGCTTGATCCAAACCTTTTCTTAATTCCTCCAGCTCGTCATTTACCTCTATCCTTATAGCTTGAAATACCCGAGCCAAAGATTTTATCCTATATCTGGGGTTGACTTTTGATTCCACCAATTTCCTCAATTCAAAGGTGGTGGAAATTTGTTTTTTTTCTCTTTCTCTTACTATGGCACCAGCAATCCTTTTAGAAAATCTTTCCTGTCCGAACTCAAACAAGATTTTGGTCAAATCAGAAAGGGAATAATTATTCACCACAAATGATGCGGTCTTGCTTTGGGAAGGATCCATTCTCATGTCCAAAGGACCATCCGATTGAAAACTAAATCCTCTTTGGGGATCGTCTAAATGCAAGGAACAGACCCCCAGGTCAAATAAAAATCCTGAAATCTCTTTTATCTTTAAAGCTAAAACGAAATCTTTTATCTGACTGAAACAAAAGTGACCGAATTCAACTTTGTCTTTGTATTTGTCCAAGCGTTTTTTTGCAATCTCAAGTAAGCTTTCATCTCTATCCATACAAATCAGCTTCCCCTCAGGGTCAAGATGTGAAACTATGGCCTCCGCATGCCCGCCTGTCCCAACGGTGGCATCAAAATAAATTCCTGATTTTGAAATTAAAAGATTTTCTAACACTTCCTCTAAGAGGACAGGTTTATGCATGATTTTCACATTACACCATGAATCCCTCACCCCGGATTCTTCATTTTTTGTCCACCACATTTGGGGGCTTAAAGATTTTCTGGGCGACCTGTTCACGGGTTTGTGGAAAACGTTCCTTATACTTCTGGTATACTTCAGGGTTCCATAACTCAATTCTGGACAACACCCCGAAAATAAAAATCTCTTCTTTGGGTTTGATCTGAGCATGATCCAAAAGCCCTTGGGGTAGGGTTAGCCTTCCTGCTCGATCTATCTTCACATCTTCGGATTTTGGGA
>JALHUP010000351.1 GCA_022866585.1 Candidatus Zixiibacteriota bacterium
GAGTAAGAGACGACGAGGATATCGGAATGGGAGTTATGTGAGGGATTTGCTTAGTAGTTATGGTTGGATTGAGGGATTGGTGGTTCCGCGGGTTCGGGAGGGAGGAATTGATTTTCAATTATTGGAGCGGTATCGTCGTCGTCAGCGGCAGGTGGATTTGGTGTTAATGGAAGCCTTTTTGTTGGGACATTCTACCCGGAAGACGGTGCGGTGGTTTAAGAGGTTATGGGGCGGTGGAGTTAGTGCCCAGACGGTATCGAACATAGTTAAGGAGTTGGATCAAAAGGTAAAGGAGTTTCACCAACGACCGGTGGGCGATGATTATCAGTTTTTATTTTTGGATGGGATCTGGTTTACTTTGAGCAAGCCGGTGAAGGTTAAGAAGGTGCTGTTGGTGGCATTGGGAGTTAAGGCGGATGGTAGCAAGGAGCTTTTGAGTTTTCAGTTGGCGCCCAATGAATCGGAGTCTTGTTGGTGGGGTTTTCTGAGTGATTTGAAACAGCGTGGTCTTAAGGGAGAAGGGTTGGAAGTGATTGTCTCTGATGGAGCTGGTGGTTTGGTTAAAGCTATCCGGGGTTTGTATCCCCGGGTGTCTCATCAGCTATGCACCTTTCATAAAGCCACAGACTTAGGGCTACATCTTGCAGACAAACGTCATCGCAGTCGCATCATCTCAGGTGCTCTCCATGTGTTCGAAGGAGAGACAAAAACTGATGTCCGCAGACGGTTGAGAATGTTCTGTGACTATTGGTCTGCTAAGGAGCCTAAGGCGGTCAGATGCTTCCTTAGAGGATTTGAATACTGCCTTTATTATCTGGAATATCCTGATCCTATCCGTACCATGCTCAAAACCAATAATCTTTTGGAACGATACCTCCAAGAGCTCCAACGAAGAATAATTCCTATGAGATCTTTCAACAACACCAAAAGCGTAGAAAGGATCATCTATGGGTTAATAGCTTATGTCATAAACCAACCTGAGGATATGCCCCAAAACAATTTTACACAATTATCTTGACGTAACCAACGGGAAGCAGGGCAAAAAATAAGATTGACAAATGTTTTTATTTGATTATTATAAGTTTTTCTTTCAGGAGAACTTTTATGATATCGAGTATGACCGGTTATGGCAGGGCTGAGTTGGTGAAAGAGGAAGTAAAAGCCTCCGTGGAGATAAGCTCGGTAAATAATCGCTTCTGTGAGATCCAATTTCGTCTGCCCAAGTTCCTTAATCCGTTAGAATCCAAACTAAAGGAGATAATCCTCTCCACCATCACCAGAGGGAAGATCAATTACACTTTGAATTGGGAAGAAAGCTCACCCATCACCTCTTACGTAAAATTGAATGAAGAGGCGGCAGATGTCTATCACACTATAATGACCCAGTTGAAGGAAAAATACAATCTTTCGGGTGAAATCAAAGTGGATCACTTTTTAAACTTGCCTGATTTGATCAAAGTGGAAAAGGAGGAATACAACCTAGACAAAGCCTGGGAGGTGATGCAGGAGGTCACCTTGAGAGCCTTGAAAGAATTCAACTCCATGCGAAGAAATGAAGGTGCTCGTCTGGCAAAAGACTTAAAGCAAAGGGTTAATAGTCTCGAAACGGCCATCTCCGAAATTGAGAAATTGACTCCTGTAAATGTTAGCAACTATCGAAAGAAATTGAAAGCCAAAATATCTGAGCTTTTGGATAATCTGGTGGTGGATGAGCAAAGGATCGAACAGGAGGTGGCTTTGATGGCAGAAAAATGTGACGTCACCGAGGAATGTGTCAGGTTCAAAAGCCACAATCAGCAGTTCCTTTCCGCATTAGAAGAGGGCGGACCGGTGGGAAAAAGGTTAACCTTCCTGTTGCAAGAGATGAATAGGGAAGCCAACACCATCGGCTCCAAAGCCTCCGATGCTCAAATCTCACAAAAGGTGATCTTTCTGAAAGAGGAGATAGAGAAACTAAGAGAGCAGGTGCAGAATATTGAATGATTGATGACGAATGACGGACTTGTGGTGAGCTTGCCGAACCATGACGAATATCGGATACGAGACCAAAATTTCTCTTAGTAAAGGACGAGGAGAAAAGGTTTTTATAAAGTTATCACATTTTTAAGCAAAAAGGTTACTTGGTAGGTAACTATAATGGCACAAAATATAAAAAAAGTAAAAATTTATATAAAATCTGTGTTGGTAACGTAACCTTGTTCATTACTATAAAGCGTTACGGACGAGGGCATCCTTGACGAACTACTGCATAGTAAATATGAACTTTGATGGAGGTGTTTTATGAAAGCTACAGCAAGGATTAGTCCTGAAGATTATATTCTTTCCGTGATCTCACCAGAAGATAGGCTGGAAGCCGCTCTCAAAATTGCGAGGGAAACTTTTAAGAAAACAAAATTGACAGTTAGGGACATAGAAAAGGCTGTTAAAAAAGCAAGGAGAAAAGCCTACGAAGAGACCCAAGATCAAAGTGGTCGTTGATACCGGGGTGCTCATATCTGCCTTTGTCTTTGGAGGTATTCCTGAAAGTGCAATCAAAAAAATATTCAGTGAGGCGGAGATATGGGTATCTCCGCAACTTCTTGAAGAATACAGAGCGACTCCTTTTGAACTTGAAGCTGGAGGCAAGATAACCCATCTTCAATTAAAGTCTCTCCTTTCTGGTATCGCTTCGTTTGTGGTTAATGCTAAAGTGGCTACTCCTAAAAAGCGGTTATCCCTTTGTAGAGATGAAGAAGACAACATGATTCTTGAATGCTGTTTTGCCGCTGATGCTGATTTCTTGATTACCGGGGATAAAGACCTCCTTGAGATGGAGAAAACCAGATTGAAAAGAGAACTTCCCAAATTAAAGATAGTTTCTCCCAGGGTTTTTCTGGGGCATGACAAATAGACGCGAATTCTATGTGTTGGTAACGGACACCTTGTCCGTTACCGTAAAGTGTCACGTCCGAAGGATCCCGCTTCGCAGGAGACCAAGATGTCCGTGACGAACAAGGGGGTTTTAAGAGAATTATGAACATCAAAGAACGTCCAAATCATAAGATATACATTCAAGTCCTGCGTAGAATGTCACCGGAGAAAAGGTTACTTAAGGCATTTGAATTATCTGAATTTACCAGGCAACTCTTTATTCACGGATTACATAAGAGATTCCCCAATCTTTCAGATGAGGAATTTGAAAGGCTACTTTTAGAACGTCTAAATAAATGTCACAACAGGAATTATTAAAGAAAATCATTCAAGCACTCGATCAATCTGGAATTCAATACATGATACAGGTGCTATAGTTTCAAGCTTACAAGTTTAATTAGTTGGATTAGCATAAATGGACTATCCTTTTGTTTCCGTCGGTTATGGGAGCGTGGTCTCGGTAGATAAGATTGTGGCGGTAATCAGTTTCGGGTCACAGCCTTCAAAAAGACTTAAAGACGAGGCGCAAAAGAAAGGTAAGCTCATCGATGCCACCGAAGGGAGAAAGACCAGAAGCCTGGTGGTAACCTCCTCGGATCACGTGATACTATCAGCTTTAGCTTGTGAGACCATCGCTTTTCGGCTTAAGATTCAAAATTCAAAGAAAATCTTGAACCTTGAATCTTGAACCTTTTAAAATAATGAAAAAAGCAACTCCTCTCAAGACCCAGAATTCGGGCAAGACACAGAATTCGTGCTTAGTGGTTATCTCTTCCCCCTCTGGGGGAGGAAAGACCACCATTTGTCGAAAGATACTAAACAAACATAAAGATTATCTATATTCTATCTCCGCCACCACCAGAAAGAAAAGAAAAAATGAGAAAAAAGGAAGGGATTACTTTTTTCTATCGGAAAATCAATTTAATCAAATAAGAAAAAAACGGGGATTTGTGGAATGGGCAAAAGTGCACGGCGAATATTATGGAACTTTTAAAAAAAATGTGGACAAGGCAAAAGAAGAAGGTAAGACTGCATTATTCGTTCTGAATGTGCAGGGAGGAATGGCAATTAAGAAAAAATATCGAGAAAGCGTTTTAATCTTTCTTTTGCCCCCTTCTTTAGAGGAATTGAAAAAGAGGCTCGTCCATAGAGGAACGGACAGGGCGGACGAGATAGAGAAGAGATTGAAGATCGCATTAAAGGAGATGAAGTTTTGGTCGAAGTATGATTATGTTGTGATAAATAAGAACTTAGAGGAAACGGCAAAACTGGTGGAAAAGATCATCGAGGCGGAAAGACATAAATCCTTCAGGTTCGATTTCGAAAGCTGGCACAAGGATTCAACTCTCAAGACACAAAATTCATGATTCTCTTGAACTCATCTCTGCAGCGGCGTGTAACATAAATTTGTTCCCTATTGTAGTTGCCTGATTTATCAGGCGTACTGGCGACAATGCTCAATAAATTGAGCAACTACATACACTCTGAACTTTTGTTACAGTCCAGTAGGCTGTTCACGGAGAGCTATCGATCCTTCTTACAAAGAAAGTCCTGAAAAGGCCGAATGAGGAAAGGTTTTTTTCTGGAGTGTTCCGCTTTAGCGGGACCCACAACCTTTTATCCGCAAGATCTCACTCTGCGGGATGACCCAAAGAGTTTTCATACGGTTCACCCAAAGGTGAACACTCCAACTTTTCCTTCTTAGTTGGTTTTTCAGAGACCTGTTAAAAATATGAACCACGTTGTTCATTATCCGAAGTCTGGATCCAGAGGACCAGAGTCAGACAAAAAAATTGTTAATGGTGGCAAAGATTTTGGGAAAAGATAACGTTTAGATATTTCACCCTGGGGTAATGAGAGGATTTTAAAGATTCATCCCTCAGGGAGGAGGGATAGCTTTTAAACGGAGGAACTGATGGAATTAGATTTTACGGAAAAGTTGGAGAAGATTTGTAGGAATAGATATGAGGCGGTCTTGCTGGTTGCTAAACAGGCGCGCAGGTTAAATGTGGAAAGGATGAAAGCCGAATCTTTGACCGCTCAGATCGGAGAAGAAGAGACGGCAAACCAAGAAAAAGAGGAGAAGGTCGTCAATCAAGCACTAAGGGAAGTGATAGAGGGAAAGATCAAATTTGGTAGACCAGAGGAGAAACCTAAAACAGAATTGAAGAGACTTTAGTTACCTTCCCAGACGAGCGGATTCATCCTGATCCCCCGCCTTTGGCGGGGGGAGAACGGACGCCCAGACGGGGGTGTCTGCCTTCCCGTCTGGGGATCTCCGTAGAACCATCCGCTCTTAAAAGGAGTAATCTTGGCACAGAAAAAATTAGTCATAGTAGAATCGCCTGCAAAGACCAAGACTTTGAAAAAATTCTTGGGAGAAGAGTTTTTGGTGGAAGCTTCCCTGGGGCACGTAAAGGATCTTCCGGAGAAAAACCTGGGGGTGGATATTGAGAACGATTTTACCCCTGACTACAAGATCATCAAAGGCAAGCAGAAGATTTTGACTCGGCTGAAATCAGAAGCAAAAAAAGCTAAGATGGTCTATCTGGCTCCGGACCCGGACCGGGAAGGTGAAGCCATAGCCTGGCATATAGCCACGGAGATAGAGAAGGTAAATCCCCAAATCTATCGAGCTTCCTTCAACGAGATCACCAAGGAAGCTGTGCTTACCGGCATAAAAGAGGCTGGAGAAATCGACATGAACAAGGTGAATGCCCAGCAAGCTCGAAGAATTTTAGATCGATTGGTGGGATATAAGACCTCTCCTATCCTATGGAAGGCCTTGTACCGAGGATTAAGTGCAGGCAGGGTGCAGTCTGTGGCTCTGCGCATGATCTGTGAAAGGGAAAAACAGATTGAAGATTTTGTCCCCCAAGAATACTGGAGCATCACTGCCATCTTAGAGACTGATAAAAAAGAGTCTTTCTCTGCCAAATTGGTCAAAATCGATGGAAAAGATTTTGAGATAGCCACTCAAAAAGATGCGGAAAGGATAATCTCGGATGTAAAAGATAAGAAGTTTGTGGTGGCAAATGTTACCAAGGAGGAGAGGAACCGTTTTCCTTCCCCTCCTTATATCACCAGCACCCTCCAACAAGATGCGGCTCGCAGGCTTTATTTTTCCTCACAAAAGACCATGAAGATCGCCCAAGAGCTTTATGAGGGAGTGGAATTAGGGGAAAAGGGGAGTGTGGGTCTGATTACTTATATGAGAACTGACTCCCCTCGAATTGCAGAGATCGCAAAAAAGGCGGCAAAGGATTTTATTGAAATAAATTTTGGTTCAGATTATATTCCTTCGAAACCCAGGGAATATAAATCCAGAAAATCAGCTCAAGAGGCGCACGAAGCCATCCGTCCCACTTACATCGACTATACCCCAGATCAGGTCAAAAAGTATTTGAGTAAAGATCAATCTAAGTTGTATCAACTTATCTGGAATAGATTCATGGCTTCCCAGATGGCAGAAGCGATTTTTCAAGTGACCACAGTTGAAATTTCCGCCGGAGGCGGATCCACCTTTGGCGGAGAAGCGGAAAAATATCTGTTTAGAGCCACCAGCTCGGAGCTTTTGTTCGACGGATTTTTGAGAATCTATCAGGATATCAAAGAAGAAAATGGAGAAGAGGAAGAGGAATTCAAACTGCCGGCCTTGAAGGAGAAAGACCTTTTGCACCTGTTAGAGCTGGTTCCCAAACAGCATTTTACTAAACCCCCGCCAAGATTTTCTGAGGCAAGTTTGATAAAGGAATTAGAGGAAAATGGAATAGGAAGACCCTCTACCTATGCCCAGATCGTCACCACTATAAAACAGCGAAAATATGTGGAGTCTGATAAAAAAAGGCTTTTCCCCACAGAACTGGGAAAGACGGTAAATGAGATCTTAGTTAAAAATTTCCCTAATATATTCGAAACGAAGTTCACTGCCAATATGGAGGAAGAGCTTGACAAAATTGAGGAGGGAGAGGAGAAATGGATCAAAGTGCTAAATGACTTCTATGTTCCATTTCAGTCTACTCTGGATAAGGTGGAAAATGAAAAGGGCAAAATCAAGCAGATGACACAACAAGCAACCGAGGAGATTTGTGAAAAATGCGGAAGCCCCATGATAATAAAGTGGAGCAGAAATGGCAGATTTCTATCTTGCTCCGCCTACCCCAGATGCAAGAATGCGAAGCCCTTAGAGGCGAATGAAAACGAAAAGGTTCTAACTGACCAGA
>JALHUP010000352.1 GCA_022866585.1 Candidatus Zixiibacteriota bacterium
AGGGTGGATACTTTGACTTTGCCTATCGGGGCTTCATTCAAAGATAGCTCAAATGGGAGAGGACTATTTGAATTTCATCCATTGTATTTTCAAGCAGGTATTTATCATGTGACCTTCATCGCTCGGGATGCAGTGGGGGCAGCTGACAGCGAGGTGGTGGAGATCACGGTGATCGATGCGGGCAATCAGACTCCGGTTCTTGACTCCATAGGTCCCAAGACGGTGCAGGAGACAAAATGGCTGAACTTCGCGATAAGGGCTTCAGATGCGGACAGCACCTTCCCCAGGTTAAGGGCAAGCAATATGCCACCCGGTGCTGCTTTCAACGATAACGGAAACGGAACCGGTAGCCTTGGTTACCATCCCGACTACTATGCAGACAGCGTTTACTACGTTGTTTTCAAAGCTATAGACGCGGTGGATACACTTCTGATAGACTCAGAGGTGGTTAAAATCACGGTTATTGATGTTAATCGGCCTCCCCAGATTCGCATCCAGCCCAATTTAACCACATTCGAAGTGAATGAAGGGGGCAGCGTCACGTTTTTAGTTATTGGAACCGATCCGGATAGCGTTATTCCCTCAGTCCACGTCAAATCGCTTCCTAACAATGCTACCTTTGTGGATAGTGGAAATGGAACCGGAGTATTCGTCTTCCGTCCAGACTATACTCAAGGTGACCTTCCACCTGCAATTTACAAAGTTTATCCATATGTGGTGGATGGAGGATATCCTCAGGATACGGTATGGGATGATACTACTACCGCCCGTTCAATCTGGGTATATAACGTTCCAGTGGCCCCGGTGATTGAACCTATAAACGATACCAGCATTACAGAGGGACAAACTTTAAAGATTAGGGTCAAAGCTACCCATCCAGTAGGACCACCTACTTTAAAAGCCATTAATTTGCCTACCAATGCTACATTTAAAGATAGTGGGGGTGGAATAGGGGGCTTTGTATTCACGCCCTCCTACACCCAAGCTGGGGTATATGGGGTTACCTTCATCGCCACCAAGGAAAAGGCCGACAGCGAATTTGTTCAGATAACGGTAATAGAGGCGGGAAATAAGCCTCCGGTTTTGGCTCCTTTAATCGACAGCACGGCGGTGTGTATAGGTGATACCTTTAAATTGCATCCCCGAGCCACGGATCCAGACGGTCCCAGCCTCACCTTAAGCGCCAGCCCCCTGCCCACTAATTCGGATTTCCACGATAGTGGAAATGGAGGAGGTTTGTTCAGGTTCTACCCGGACAGCACTCAGAAAGATTCGGTATATCATGTCGCCTTCGTTGCCTCCGATGGCTCCTTAGCTGATACCGAGATCGTAGCTATGCGAGTCGTTACCTTTATTCGTGGTGATGCCAACGGAGATGGATTCATCGATGGGGCAGACATAGTATATCTGGTAAACTATCTGTATATTAAGGGTCCTGCCCCAATTCCTCTGCAAGCGGGAGATGCTAACAATGATGGGGCAGTAGACGCCGCTGATATAGTTTACTTAACAAATTATCTTTACCTGCACGGTCCGCACCCCCCGGGCAAGAGCTGATCGCAAAAATAATTGAAGCCAAAAGATAATGCAGTGAAAATCTTTGACCAATCCTATGAATCCAGAATTCGGATAAGGCTTCTTCTCGACTTATGATTTCACCGTTAGGGACGAATCAGTTATACCGGTCCTGATGGATCCAGAATTCGGAGAACCAAAAATGTTTAAGTGTAGATGGTTTTTGACGATGTTATTCTTGGGGATTTTGAACCTGTGGGGGGCAAACTCAGTGACCTTTGCTCAGGTGGACTATTCGCTATGGATAAGTCAAAGTGTTTTAGCTAATCCCGGAGAAGATGAGGTGTGCCTTTATTTGGTTTTGGCCAAACTCGATTCGGTGGCTGGATTTGATGTGTTGGTGAAATTTAATCCAGAACTCTTGACTGTCACCGGAGTAGAGCCAGCTTGCCGCTTTCAGCTCTTTAATTATGATCTTTCCCCGCAAGGCGGGGTGAGAATTATAGCCAGAAGACATGTTTCGGATTCAACCTATCTTTCTCCTCTCCCTCCAGGGAGGGATACTTTGGGGCAAATTTCGGTAAAGATTACTTCTCAGGATCTTTTGGTCGACATAGAGACGTCCGTGGAGTTTTCAGAGGACCCAAAAACCCCTTATCCTGATAATAGATTGATAGCCCCGGATAGCAGTTTCATAGAGGAGCCGGATTTGGAATTGACCGATGGAAGCGTTTTCATAAGACATCCGTTATACGGAGACGTAAACGATGATGGCTATCCCTATACTATTGCGGATGCCATATTTTTCTTGAACTTTCTTGCTGGGAGACAAGGACTTACACCACGACAGAAAGCCAATTCAGATGTGACCCGAGATGGAATACAGGCAAGCATGTCGGATTTTATCAATTTGGTCGCGATCATAACTGAAAATTAATTCAATCCCGGACGGGTTCCCCCTTGGATAGAACCGGTCTTCTTGGTGAACTCGATCAAGCCACAAAAAAGAAAAAAAACATAAAGATTGAAAAAAATACTTGACAAAATGAAATTTGTGTGTTTATTATATGATGGTTACATGGTTAGTAGCTTTAAAGTCAAAGACGAATAGCAAGCAGTTGGCAGTTTCTTCTCTTATTTATATTTAAGTTTTTGGCTTTGGTTTCTTTTTCAGGGGGGGAAAGTCTTCGGGTTCGAGATAGACAAAGTCTAATCTCCTGTTGGGCAGAGAAATTCAAACGTCTTGTAAATCATTATGTTAACTCAAACCTTTAAACTTTCCATCCCCCGCCAAAGGCGGGGGACATCGGGACTGGAAGGGGGTGAAAGAGGATCCTTTTAAGGTAAAAAGACGAGTTTGTATTTTTGAGGTTTGACGCCGATTTCATGAGGTTTCATAATATCTGTCCCAGATGGGTTTCCTTTTTCGGGCACCTGCGGGTAGATTTCACCTTGCCAGAGCAGGGGTTCATCCTCAAGGAATCCGGCGGCCCTTAGAAAGTTTAAGAAAGGAGGTGAATTTGCCTAAGAAGATGGCAGAAGGCTAATCCGTTACGGGGCTTTAGTGCCAATTCTTTTATAACCTTTGTTTAATTTCCTAATTTACTTGAAAGGAGTAAAAAATGGGAAAAAGAATTTTATTAGTTGTATTTCTCCTCTCTTTCTTTGCTCTGTTCGTATTTGCCGGAGGAGCCTTAGCCGCAAAGAAAATATCCACGTCGCCTGAAAAGGCTTCGGTTCTCTATCCTGCTGTGGACGGAGGTGACACTCGTCTACCATATTCTGGTGGACCTACGCCTCTGATATATGAAGGAGGTAAAGACGCTGATTGTTATGACATCCATCCAGGTACAGTGGAACATCCTGTTGTGGTTTTAGAACACAATCAATGGGGTGCGACCTGGTATGATTATCAGAAGAACGGCTCCATGGGCAGGATGATTGCGGTAACTTCGGCTGATCAGAGGGAGGCGACTTTCATGAATCTTAAGGCCGCCCCATATGCAGACCCTAATTTCAGGTGGGTCAGCTACAACTGCAAGAATGCTTTGAATAGTTGGTGTGGCGTCAAGGATGTAAATGGAGGAGAGGGCGGCAACGCCGGATATTCTAGCATTGCGGCGATGCATGATGGACGGGAGGCTATTATTTTTCACGCGAGTGGCTTGGGTGCAAGCACGCTCCTGCAGACAGCTTTGGCAATAGGAGATCCAGGTTTCGCATGTGACCCCCTCAACGTGTTTAGCCTGCAGTATGATATTCCGGATGCCTTGAAAGAGGGAGGGGGAAGCACTAATGCGGGAATGTGGCCCAAGGTAGGGACAGTATATGATGCTTCCGAGGACATAGATTATATTCATATCGTGATGTCGCAAGGAGCAACCTCGGGTGGCAACCAGAGATTAGGCTATGTGCGCTGTCATTTGATAGCTGGTAACAAACTGCTCTGTGAGACGCCTACGGGACAAACTGGTGTAACTTCTCCAGATACTCTTACCTCTGCCACCCCGTTATCACCCAATAAGTTGATAGGCTATTTTGGTCAATCCGAAGCCCCAGGAGTTGGTGCCGATCAATATCCCAACACCATATCCGTTATTGTGGCTACCTCTCCGGTCTCCAAAAAAGTGGCTCTTGTTTTCACCAACAAGAGGGAAAAAGGCACCGCTCAGCTGAACAACGATGTTTGTTACACTGAAAGCGATAGCAACGGGATCAAGTGGTTTCCTCAATACGGTGGGCAGTGGCCCCCAAGTTCAGCCAATGGACTGCTTCATTACGCCACCAACTATCTAACCACCGATATGGAACGTGCCTATACCGATGTGGCGGCTTGCTATGACTACAACGACAAACTGCACATCGCCTGGAGTGCGACTTATTATGATTCAGTTGGTGGTTTGACCAGTGCTAGCGCCAATCTCTATCACTGGAGCGAGGCTACTGGTGTAATCTCTGTGGTCGCCCCCGGTTTTTGGGGTGAAACTGGCCCTGGCGGTTGGAATCGAAACGTCTCTAAGATGAGCATCTCCGCCAAAGATCCCATCTATCATCCTGGTGGAAACCCTGATTCGGCCTATATTTTCGTCACCTGGACCCAGTTTAATGGAGACAACAAGGATACGCCAGATAACTCTCTGAATGATTATACCAATGGAGAGATTTATGGCTCTGTTTCCGCCAATGCTGGGCTAACCTGGACTCCCGGCTATAACCTGACCGGCACCCACACTCCTGATTGTGATTCTGGTGACTGTTTGAGCGAGCACTGGTCCTCTTTAGCGGAGAACATGTATGATGGGGAATTGCACATCGAGTATGTGTGCGACAAAGATGCTGGTGGAATAGTTCAAAGTGAAGGAGGCTGGACCCTCAATCCCATGATGTATATGCGTATCCAGCAGTTAGACTGGTATCTGGCATGCGGAGAAGATTACATCAACCAGTATCCCGCAAATTGGGAAACACCTCCAATTAAGGTTTCGCCAACAGCCGGCAGGGTGATCGGGTTTACGATCAGGGGCATTTATAACCTAGAGGGACAATACAAAGTCGAATCCCAGGATCCGAACGTTGTAGTGTCAATCAACCCCGGTCCTGCTACTCTTCAGCCGGGTGACCAGCTACCAGTAGAGATCACCATAAACTGCCCTGGTCAGAGTGACACCTTACTTCAGACGTACATAATCATCACCACGTGTAGAGGGACGGCGGTGGAAGACACTGTTAAACTCCCTCTGAAGGCGGTGTGCGGTAATGATTATTATGAGTGCGTGCGCGATCCCGCCACTAAATTCGGAACAAAGAACGGCACAATGGGTGCGCCATTCTGCAGTCTGTGGACCTGTGCCAACAGTCGGGAGGAGTTGTTTGACCTGAAATTGGCTGCGGATAGCAACCAGATCATCTTCAGCGCAGGCGTGATTGCGGCTTTCATGGACGATAGTGCCATAGTTGGCAGGCAGGATTATAGAAGTACCTTGACCGGAGCCAGAGATACCATCAAGGCTATTAAGAGTCATTTCCCTCCCGAACCCGACTGCGACGTTCAGAAGATTTTTGTTACCAAAACCTATATCTGGTATCCTCCGGAGATACCCCAAACTCCCAAATGGTATTGGATCAGTATCAACAAACAGATCTTACTCTTTTCTAATCGTTCAGGTAAGACCTGTCCGGACTGGAAGAAGCAGCAGGTGATCAAGCATGTCTGGATAAACTATAGTCAGGCACCTGCGTGGTGGCCTAACGAGGGTACGTATACCGGACATCCGGATATCTATTACGGCATGTATGCTGACCTGGATGCTCCTTTTGATACCGGCTGTAGGACTATGGGTGGGGAGACCCAGAGTGGCTGCAATGCGGCTGGATGGGATGGTACCAACAAGATGGTATACCAGAGTGGGTTCGGTGGTGTTATTCATCCTGAATATGCGAGCTATTACGTGGGAATGGCTTTGACCAATGCTGCGGGAGCGGTAGTGACGCCTTTGGGCTGTAAGGACGTGCGGAATGCCGAATACCTCTATCCGCAGAGTGGCTGGGGCTGGCAGGATAGTCA
>JALHUP010000353.1 GCA_022866585.1 Candidatus Zixiibacteriota bacterium
CGATATTTCAGCCAGCCCAAAGAGATGATTTTCTCCAGGACTAAAGCCATCATCGGTAGGCAAGTTCAACTTTGCCATCCTCAAAAGAGCGTTCACGTGGTCAATCAGATATTGGAAGATTTCAAAGGCGGGAAAAAGGACATAGCAGAATTTTGGATTAATCTTGAGGGCAAGTTAATTCACATCAGATATTTTGCTGTTCACAACAAAAACGGAGAATATCTGGGATGTTTAGAAGTAACTCAAGACATCACAGAGATCAAGAAGATGGAAGGGGAAAAAAGGTTATTGTGACGTCACCTATATTTTAATCACGCTGGTTCGGGGTACCCTACCCCGAACCATAAGAGTTGCAGGGTGGACGCACCGCACCTACACTGTTAGGTGATATTGCAAAAAGGGAATTAGGAGGTGGTAAATGAAAAGATATAATGTGCCTGAAATATCCGAGGGCGTATTCTGGGTAGGAATAAAGGACTTTAACCGCAGGATCTTTGATGCCCTTATTCCCCTCCCTCAGGGGACATCGTATAACGCCTATCTGGTGAAGGGAAAAGAAAAAACTGCTCTCATTGATACTGTAAATCCAGGATTCGAAAAAGAATTGATAGAGAAAATAGGGCAGATAACAGATCCCACCGATTTAGATTACATCGTCATGAATCATGCAGAGCCAGATCATGCTAATGCGATTCCTTACATGATGCAAGCAAGTAAAGAAGCTGTGCTTATTACAACCGAAAAAGGCGCAAAGATGGCTAAAATCTTCCATCGGGTGCAGGATGAAAGAATAAAAACAGTCAAGGACGGAGACGCTATTGAGCTTGGTGGTAAAACTTTAAAATTCATCGAGGCTCCCATGCTTCACTGGCCAGAAACTATGTTCACATATCTTATCGAGAACAAAGTTCTGTTTCCCTGTGATTTCTTTGGGGCTCATACCGCTTTTGGAATCTATGATGAGGATGTTGAAGAAATAATTCCGGTTGCAAAGAGATATTTCGGAGAGATAATGATGCCTTTCAGAAATATGGGGAAGAAGGCTCTTGATAAAATAAAGGATCTGGAGATCAAAATTATTGCACCGAGCCATGGTCCCATTTATAAAAACCCTGAAAGGATTTTGGAGGCTTACCGTAAATGGACTGCGGGGGAGACAAAACAGAAGGCAATTGTCGTCTATGTCAGCATGTGGAACTCTACCGAAGCGATGATAAAAACAATGGTTGAGACATTACTATCTGAAGGTATTGAAATAAGTTTATATAACCTTCCCCATGCAGACATAGGAGAGATAGCTAAAGACCTGGTTGATTCGCGTGCCATCGTTCTTGGAATGCCAACCGTATTGGGAGGAATGCACCCTATTGCTATGAATGCGGCAAATCTGGTAAAAGTATTGCATCCACCTTTAAAATATGGTGCTATTTTAAGTTCTTACGGGTGGGCCGGCGGGGCGCTTCGGCAAGCCTTAGAAATTCTGGGATCGACAAAAATAGAAGTGGTCGGGACACTTGAGATAAACGGTCCCCCTTCGGCTGATGACCATCAAAAGATAGTTGAGATGGGGAAACAGCTTTCCAATAAGATAAAGAGTGAAAGATGAGGATTAACACATTCCCCCGAACCATGATAGTTGTGGGGTGGGGGCACCCCGCAACAACAATATACTGTTTTATTTTTTGTCTAAATCACTTTACGCTCCTTCAATAATGTCTAAAACAGTAGACAAAATTGATTAAAAAACGGAGAATAAAACTATGGAACATCA
>JALHUP010000354.1 GCA_022866585.1 Candidatus Zixiibacteriota bacterium
ATATAAAGCTCTTTGTCTTGAAAGCAGTTTTCGGTCAAGCTAAAGCTTGACACTCCAGCAAAACCTTTCTACCTTGATTTTCCCGGAAACCTGTCAAAATGAACTTGACAAATAAGTTTTAGATTTTATTTTAGGTGGGTAATTGTGGAAGTCTTTGATTTTATCGTATTCTCAATGAATTTATATTTAACTTAAAGGAGGATGATAGCATGAAGAGAAACAAAGCCTGGTGGGTTAGGGTGATTATTTTAGCAGGATTTGTTTTTGCGCTTCTGGTTTCCTCAAACTCTGCTCAGGAGCTGAAGATCGGATACGTAGACGTTCAGCGATTGAAAGCGGAATACAAGGAGTATGTCCAAGCACAGGAGAAATTCAATAAGCTTATGGTAGTTTGGCAGGCAAAAGCGGATTCGCTGCAGAAGCAGATTGATTCGTTACAGAAAAAGGTGCAGAACCCCCCGGTTACGATGCGTCAGGAGGCTATAGACCAATTGCGGGAAAAACTCTTGGTTAAACAGAATGAGTATCAGCTCTTTGCGAACCAAGTGATGGGTCAGGATGGCGAGGCGGCTAAAAAAGAGTTGGAGCTTTCCAAGCCCTTGATAGATAAAATAAACACGGTGATAAAGCTTGTCGCCTTGAAGGGTAATTACACTTATGTCTTGGATTACACGGCGGGAACTGTCTTGTATGCCAGCGAAGCATATGACCTCACAGATCAAGTTTTGGCGGAGCTTAATACGTCGCTAGTTGAAAAAGAGAAACAGGAAACAACTCAAACGACTAGTAAGACTTTGAAGAAATATGTATGGGAACTACACCCGTACGAACTGGAAGCAGTTCAGGAACTACTTCAAAATACATATGAGGAGGTTCTTGGGGCCAAAAGTATACTTTTTTCCACTACTATTACGATGAATAAGATTCCTAAGAAGAGCAGAATTATCGGTATGGGGCAAGTAGAAGATGTCGGGTATATTGAAATCCCCGATTCAGTTGTAACGACGACGGGTGTCATTTTTAGGGGAACTACTTACCCTATTGACTCTTGTTTGTCCCTGATTTCTGCTCTCGAAAAGAAGGTAAGAGAAAAAGTAGTAGAAGTTGACGTGCCTGGGGAACAGAAGAAAGAACGGATAAGAGTGTTGAAGCTCGTTACTGAAATTTACTTTCATGGCTATTCTGTTGGCTACATGCCTTATGATAAAGGCCATATTATGCCTATTGAGTTGAGTATTGAGCAGTAAGACCTCTTTACATAGTGATATCTCTGCTATTAAGGAGATGTTTCAGAGGGGAAATATTGCCCAAGCAAAAGCGACCAGCATCGCCCTCCCGGGGACGTATTAGAGATTTTTAGTATCTTTAAATCTTGCGGACATCAATAGCAAAGAACCTTTTTGCTACTCTCTCAAAGCGGAGCTTAATAAACTAAGAGGAGGTTGAAAAAATGAAGAAAGTCGTGGCACAAGCAGTTATAACGATGCTGTTAGGGATTTTGGTCTGGAGCATCTCCTTTTCAACAGGCATGGCTCAGCAGTTGAAAATCGGATACGTGGACATTCAGCGACTGAAAGCTGAATATAAAGAATACGTTCAAGCTCAGGAGAAATTCAATAAGCTTATGGTGGTCTGGCAGGCAAAGGCGGATTCGATGCAAAAGGGGATGCAGGAATTGACGGACAAGTTAGAAAAGCAAAACCTCCTTTTAAGCGAGCAAGCAAAAAATGAAATAAGGGAACAACTCTTGGTTAAACAAAACGAGTATCAGCTTTTTGCCAACCAGGTGATGGGGCCGGATGGTGAAGCGGCACAAAAAGAGTATGAGCTTTTCAAGCCCTTGATTGACAAGATCAACACCGTAATAAAGCTTGTTGCCTTGAAGGAGAACTACACCTATGTTTTAGATTCAACCGCTGGAACTGTCCTATATGCTAAGGATGAGTTGGATATAACCAGCAAAGTCGTAGCAGAACTAAATAAATAAAGGGAAAATGTAGCGGAGAGCTTTAGCTCTCGAAGTTGGTTCAGGAATGGGAGGGATTGTTGCCTTAAATATTCTTCTCAAGGGTTTCGTTAAAAAAGGTTTCGGTGGCGGTTACGTATCGTTTATCGTAAAGGCGGTTTCGTTTATTCGTATGAATGCATACGCATCGTATTAAGACTAAAAGCGAAACCAATCTCAAGACACAGACTTCGTGCATCCGAAACCGATACGTAGACGAAACCCAAACCGATCCTTATGGATCCAAATTCGGATAAACGAGAGACAGGTTTAAACAACAGCCCCTCCAATTCCCGAACCAGCTTAAACTATATAGTGTCGTCCGTCACGTTCGTCTATTATTCGGGCGGAGCTAAAACTCCGCCCTACTTGTTTGGTCCTTAGTGACAACTATTCAAAATGTCCTACTTAGCATATTTTGGCACGGTTTTCATCTCCCTGTTTTTAGTGGTAGATGTGGTAACTAACTTGCCCATCTTTCTGTCTTTGACTGAGAAATATTCTACCATAGAACGGAAAGCCATAGCCAAAAAATCACTTCTGGTTGCTCTGGGAGTGCAACTCTTATTTGTCATTTTCGGAAACTACGTCTTTGGATATTTAAACATCAAGCTCTACTCATTTTCCATTGCCGGAGGCATCTTGCTATCCATAGTTTCGATGGAGATGCTTTTTGGACACAAAACCCGCACCGAATACCACGAAGAAAAAGATCGGAAAGAGGAACAGGAAAACATCACCATAGTTCCACTTGCCATTCCATTGCATACCGGTCCTGCATCCATCGTTACCGGGATGATCATTTTTGGTGAAGCGGACACTCTAATCTTGAAATCTATCTTTATTTTTTCCACTATTTGCGTCTATTTAGTGTCCATGCTCATCTTGATCAAATCCGGTTTGATTTTTAAAATCTTTAAGCCTTTAGGGATGAGGGTCATCACTCGGGTGATGGGGCTTATCCTGCTCACCCTCGCAGTTCAATTTGTTATCAACGGAATTAAGGAAGCATTAAAATAGGTGAATATGTTGCTTTGTCAGTTAAATAAAGATTGCATCTTCTGGGTTTCGTTTTAAAAGGTTATGGTTTAGATTCGCTTCGCTCACTACAAGTCGGTTAAGTATCGCGTAGAAAGTCATCGTCATCGTTCGAGGTCTAAGATACGACAGACGAAACCAAGAGACGATTTACGATACGTAGCCTAAACCTAAACCGCCAAACGATAATCATATCCGAAGGATTCGCCTATGTCGGAGAAATCTTATTTTGTAGATAGAGCACTACGGGATCCCATTCTGACAAAAAGAAAGGGTGGAACCCAGTGTTCCACCCTTTCTTTAATTGGCAAAAGCTTCGGGACTATTTCAGAAATGAGGTAACTTCGACTTCTCCTAACGATTCCAGTTTGGGTTTAACCTCTTCAGCTTTGCTGACTACCACCAGTTTTATATTATCCGGATCCAGATATTTTTGAGCGACCCGTAAAATATCATCGGCGGTGACGGCACTTATGTTCTTGCGGAAATTCTTTATGTAGTCCTCTCCCAGATCATAAATCTCAACATTTAAGATCTGGGTGGCAATCTGCTCGGGGGTCTCAAATTGTAAAGGAAAATATCCATCATAAAAGGACTGGGTTTCAGAAAGCTCCTTCTGAGAGACTTTTTCAGTGCGAATCCGCTTAATTTGATCCAAGACAGCTTGAATCGCTCCCAAGGTTGAATCTATTCGGGTATAGGTGCTCACCTCAAAAGCTCCTTTTAGCTTATATGAGTCAAAATTGCAGCCTATATCATAGGTAAGCCCTCTTTTTGCCCGGACTTCATCCATCAAACGAGAGGCGAATCCTCCCCCTCCTAAAATGTAGTTCATCACCCTGACCGGAAAATAATCCGGGCTTTTCCTGTCGATGCCGAAGTGTCCAATCTTGACGTAAGATTGAGTTAAATCCGGCTTATCCACCAGAAGTATCTGGTGTCCCTTTATCTGGGGAGGTTGGACAAAATTCGGTGTAGCAAATTCTCTTTTCTCCCAAGAGCCAAACTTGCTTTTGACCTTCTTCAACACATCGGCGGTTTTGACGTCCCCCACCACCGCTAAGATGGCATTATTGGGCACATAATAAGTTTTGTGAAAATTAACTATGTCCTCTCTGGTGATCCCGGATACACTCTCTTCGGTCCCTTCCCGGGGCTGACCATAAGGATGCTCGCCAAAAACGAACTTTCGGAAGTTCTCTTCTGCTACCGATCCGGGATCATCTTTTTGCTGCATTATTCCAGCCAGGGTCTGCCTTCTTAATCTCTCTATTTCATCCTCTTTGAAGGTGGGATTCAGGATGATGTCTGTCAACAAGTCCAAGCCGGTATCGAAATATTTATTGAGCACACGGCAGGTTGCAAAGGTGGCGTCCCAGTCCGCTCCAGCATCCAGGCTTCCTCCTACAAAGTCGATAGCTTCGGAAATCTGTGTCGCATCTTTGGTCTTGGTGCCTTTTCGCAGAAGTCCAGCGGTCAAATCGGCCAGCCCCGCTTTACCCGCAGGATCATAAGCTGAACCTGATTTCAGCACCAACCTGAAAGCCACCACCGGCAACTCATGGTGTTCAATCACTATCACCTTCAGACCATTGTCTAAAATCTCCTTTTTTATCTCGGGAAGCTTTATTTCCTGGGCAGAGGCAATTCTGAAATTGCTGGATGTTAAGAACAGAAGAAAAGCGATAAGGATTGTGTTCACCACAACTATCTTTTTTCTCATTTTTCAGCTCCTTTTTTGAGAATTTTTGCTTGGCTTAAGTTTCTAGTCAGTTGAATCCCTTACGGTGTGGAACCCTGTCCTTGAGGTGCTTCTGGAACTAACACTACTACGTTTCTATTGTTCTCGTTGAAATATTTCTTTGCCACTCGCATCACATCCTCGGCTGTAACCTGCTGATATTTCTTCGCTTCCTCAAACAGCTTACTGTAATCCCCGAGCAAAGTTTGATAATAGCCGACCTGGTCGCCTTTATCCTCCACAGATTGAAGACCAAAAATGAATTCCGATTCAAGCTGGTTTTTGGCTTTTTGCAGTTCTTTTGCATCCACCGGCTCATTTTTGAGCTTATCAATCTCTCCAAACAGGGTATTTTTACCCTCCTCCGCGGTGCGTCCGGGTTGCATGATGGCGAAGGAATAAAAAAGCCCCGGGTCCTGCAACAGGAAACAGTCGCCTCCCACGTGCAAAGCAGACTGATCCTGGTAGATCATCTTCTGGTAAAGACGAGAACTTTGTCCAGTAAATAAGATTCTTGCCGCCACACTTAGGGGATAAGTGTCAGGATCCCCAAATTGAGGGATGTGATAGCCGATCATGAAAGCCGGCATTTGTGCAATCTTATGGATGTAAGAGACTCTTTCTCCTTTTTGCTCCGGTTCCACCGTTCCCACCTTGGGCGGGGGCGATTGAGCTGGAATGTCATCATAGTATTTGTGCATCACTTTCATGACTTCTTTGGGATCCACATCTCCAACTATCACCGCCGTGGCATTATTGGGGGCGTAGTAAACTTTATAGTAATTTTTGAGATCGTCTAAGGTGATATTGTCCAGATCCGACATATACCCAATCACATGCCAATGGTAAGGATGAGCCACAAAGGCGCTGTTAAGCATCTGTTCAAATACCGCTCCAAAGGGAGAGTTATCCACGCCCATCCTCCTCTCCTCTTTGACCACTTCCCTTTCTGAAGCAAAGGTCTCCGGGGTGGGCGTTAGATTTTTTTCTCTTTCCGATTCCAGGTTAACAGCCAATTCCAGTTTATCATTGGCAAGTTTCTCCCAATAGCAGGTCATGTCAAAGTGGGTCCAAGCGTTGTTTATCCCTCCGTTAGCTTGGACTATACGGGCATGCTCTTGAGGTCCGATATTTTTGGAACCTTTGAACATCATGTGCTCGCATAGATGAGAGATTCCAGTGATCCCCGGCCTTTCGTTTTTCGAGCCAACCTTATACCAAACCTGATAAGTTACGACCGG
>JALHUP010000355.1 GCA_022866585.1 Candidatus Zixiibacteriota bacterium
CCATCGAGGGAAGGTTTCGAGTTGACTTTGAGGGTGACCGTTTTACCAACCTTGTTCTCGAAAAGACTGTAAGGATTGGTAGGATATTGCAAGGTTTTGTTATCCACCGCAATTATGTATTCCCCCTCCTTTATCTCCACCCCGGGTTCCGTGAGCGGAGAGCGGAGATTTTCCTCCCAGTTTTTGCCAGGGTAGATTTTCTTAACCCGATAAAAACCAGAGAGAGTATCCGGCTCCCAATCTATGCCCAGTAGTCCGGTCTGGACCAGTTTAACTTCAGGTCTATCTCCACCACTTACATAAGTATGGGAACAACAAAGCTCACCGATCATCTCCCCGATGATATAAGTAAGATCACTTCTGTGCGCCACATAAGGCAAAAGCTCTCCGTATCGCTTGCGCATCAATTCCCAGTCCACTCCATGCATGTTAGGAGCGTAGAAAAAGTCACGTTCCCGGCGCCAAACTTCGTTAAATATTTGTCTCCACTCCTCCCGGCGATCAATTTTCATTTGCATCCCGTCTAGTCTCAAAGCTCCGTCTCCGATTTTGGGGGAACCGGGTTTTGCGTCTATGATGCCAAATTGCTTCCTACTCATGTAGATGATCTTCTCACCATCTCCGGAGATGTCATATCCATCTACAGGCGATAGCAATGCGTGATCTTTTCTTTCTTCCATATCAAAGAGGTGCAATGTCCCCTTGGGTTCTGGTGATCCTCCGGTTAGGGTCCAGGTGGGGAAGGAAAGATAGAATATCTTTCCTTTGGCGGCTCTCAATCCATAGTAGTTGCCTGGATCTATGGGCACCGCCACCACACGGTTTTCTATCCCTTCCAGATCAATTTGAACTTCCTTTTTGATCTTCTCCTTTTTTTCCTCCTCTTTCTTTTCCCCTTCCTCCTTTTTCTTCTTTTCCTTTTCCAATTCTACCTCGTCACTTTGCGGTGCGAATGGAGAGAGGGTATCTTTCTGCAAGGTTACCACATAGATGCGGGTCATCTGATTGTAAGTGAAACTGGGGTCGAAGTTACCTAAAGTTGCGTTGAAATCGCGTTTAGAGAAAAAGTAAAGATATTTTCCATCCGGATCGAAAATCGGTTCGCTATCATCGGTGAAACCTTCGGTAACTTGAAAAATCTTCCCATCTTTCAAAGAGTAAAGAAAAATGGAGTAAAACATGTTCGGGTTTGGTTTAGCGTAGGTTATCCATTTACTGTCCGGAGACCAGGAATAATCGTAAATCTCCCCGTTCTTGGTGCTGTCGATTTCAGTAATCTTTCGGCTCTCGACGTCCACGTAATAGAGCTTCAGGTCTTTGTCTGCAAATAAAAGCTTTTTGCTGTCCGGTGACCAGAGACAAGCGAAGCGAAAACAGTGCCCATCGGTGGTTATTCGGACCTCCTCCCCTTTGCCATCCTGTGGGACGATGTAAAGTTCATCCTCCCCGGTGCGGTCGGAGATGTAGGCGATCCACTTACCATCCGGAGACCAGATGCAGTTTTTCTCCCGCGCACCTGAAGTGTTGGTGAGATCTCGGGTATTCCCCTTCTCCGCAGGAACGGTGAAGATATCCCCACGAGCGGCAAAAAGTGCCCGCTTGCCATCTGGAGAAAGATTGTAGTCGCCAATATAATCGCTAACCGAAATATACTCAGATCGTGTCAAGGCCCGGTCGTCTGGAATCTGGACGGTGATCTTTTTGGTCTGCTCAGTTTTCAGATCAAGGCCATAAAGATAACCACCGTTTTCATATACTATGGACCCAGGACCTAAGCTGGGCCATTTCACGTCATACTCATCGTGATTGGTGATTTTTCTGGTTTTTTTCGTGTCCAGATCGTAACAAAAAATATTGGCGGTATGATCGCGATCTGAGACGAAATAGATTTTGTTCTCATGCCACATGGGAGAAGTATCGGTGCCTTCCCAATCGGTAATCCGCTCGATGGTGTTATTTTTCAAATCATATATCCATATGTCCTGAGCTAAACCCCCTTTGTAACGCTTCCAGGTGCGAAAATTTCTAAACTGGCGGTTATAGGCGATTTTGGTTCCGTCCGGAGAAAATGAAGTAAGTCCGCCCTCTGGGAGGGGAAGCGCTTCTGGTAAACTTCCTTTCAGATCGACTAAGTAAAGTTTTTGAAACCACCCATTATAGCTTTCGCGCCCGGATCTGAACAGAATCCTTTTGCCATCGGGATGCCAGCCCAACACCATATCATCGAACCCAAATCTATCGGGCATGTTCTCAGAGCCGGGATGGTAGGTAAGCCTTTTGGGTTCACCTCCTTCAGAAGGAATAACGTAGACGTCGGTATTGCCCTCGTATTGTCCGGTGAAAGCAATCATCTTTCCATCAGGCGAAAATTTGGGAAACAGTTCCATGCCTACGTGTGTGGTTAACCTCCGGGCAATTCCGCCATCACTTTGTAACAGCCACAGATCACCCGCATAGACGAACACGATCTTGTCCTGGTAAATGTCAGGAAATCGCATCAATCGACTTTCATCGGCGAAAGCGAGACTTACTACGATTAAACTCAACCCTAACCAAAGGGTAACACTTTTAAAGAAACGCATCTTAAACCTCCCTAATTTTTTTATTATTTACAAATCAAACCCCGACACATCTTTCATTTTACGACTCTTTCAGACTCATGGGTCCTATTTTCTAGAGATGAAATCTAATCATTTCATCCTATTTTGCAAGCCAAATTTTACGCCGGCATTAGGATTATTTCCCAAATCATTTTTCCTATCTTCAAGAAAGCAAAAGCCAGCACCTAACTTTAGTTAGGTGCTGGCTTTTCTAAGACGCTCGCTTTTTTGAGCACAACCTTTCTAAAATGAAGGCAGGCTCCGATGTTCCGTTTATGCCGAGGTATACTCCTCGATTTTCTTTCCCATGGCGGCTTGAGCCGCGGCTAAACGGGCAATGGGAACCCGGTAAGGGGAACAGCTCACGTAGTCCAAACCTACCTTATGGCAGAAGACCACCGAATCCGGATCGCCTCCGTGTTCTCCACAAATCCCTACTTTCAAATCCTTGCGTGACATGCGTCCCTTTTTCACTCCCATCTCCACCAGCTCTCCCACCCCGTTTTGATCGATGCTCACAAAAGGATCTTGATTCAATATCCCATGATCAATATAGTACTGTAGGAATTTGCCGGCATCGTCACGTGAAAAGCCATAGGTCATCTGGGTGAGATCATTAGTGCCGAAGGAGAAGAATTCCGCTTCTTTGGCAATCTCATCCGCAGTCAAACAGGCACGCGGCAGCTCCACCATGGTGCCGACCAAATATTTGATCTTGACCTTGTATTTCTTCATAGTCTGGTCTGCTACCCTGACCACCACCTCTTTCTGATTCTTAAACTCGTTCACATGCCCCACCAGAGGAATCATCACCTCCGGGATCACCGATTTACCACGTTGTGCCAATTCGCAAGCGGCCTCGAATATGGCCCGAGCTTGCATCTCCGTGATCTCCGGAAACACTATGCCCAATCGACAGCCCCGGTGCCCTAACATCGGATTCATCTCATGTAGTTCCTGCACCCGGTTTAAAAGCTTCTCCTTCTTTTCGATTTGTCCTTCGTCTGCCTCTTTTGCTTTCAAAGTGGCAATTTCCTCTATCAGCTCCTCCCGGTCGGGCAGAAACTCATGCAGGGGTGGGTCCAAAGTTCTGATGGTAACTGGTAAGCCCTCCATCACCCCAAAGATTTCCTTAAAGTCTTTTTTCTGAAA
>JALHUP010000356.1 GCA_022866585.1 Candidatus Zixiibacteriota bacterium
CAGTAAATAGACCTCTAGAAGAATAAACGATTAGATCAAAAGGGGAAATATAGATTTAATTGAATTGTCAGATCCCTTCCGGGTGAATCCTTTAGGCCAAGCCCACATCCTGCCGGTAATAGCTAAAGATTCGGTTACTGGTGGAACACTTCAAAACTTTTCCCCATTCAACTTTTTCCGAAACGACCAAAAGTTTGCTTGACATCAATTTGAAATCTCCTTTATATTAGAGGTGACGTAAGGAAAGAACAATCTCAAAAAAGGAGTATCTATTGTCCTCTCCTGCAACTGTGAGTCATACGCACCCGAAGACAAAATTGGAGGATTCGGTCCAGTATCTGAAAGGGATAGGTCCGGAAAAGGCAAAAGCTTTGAATTCGGTGGGGATAGAAACCATAGAGGACCTCTTGTATTATATTCCCCGCAGATATTTGGATCGAAGCACCATCCTCCCCATAAACAAGTTAAAGGTCGGATCAACTGCGACCGTGATCGGGAGGGTAGAATCGTTTGGGATCAAGAGGGGAAGAAGAAGACCTCAATTTCAAGTGATTATCAGGGATGAGACTGGATTTATGTATCTTATCTGGTTTCAAAAATTAAAATACATAAAAAATTTATTCGAAGAAAATGACCTGGTAGTCGCCTCCGGGGAGGTGAGATTGTTTGGGGGCTTACAGATGATTCATCCGGAGTTCGAGATAGTATCTAAATCTGGTGTGGAAAAAGATGAAGAGGAGCTTATTCACACCGGACGGATCATCCCACTTTATCCTTCTACTGCAGAACTTAAAAAACTATGGCTGGACAGCCGCGGATTAAGAAGGGTTTTAAAGCCCTTATTGGATAACGTCTCCAATTTAGTGACCGAGACTTTGCCGCAAAATGTAATCTCCGATTCAGATCTTTTGTCTCTGCCGAAGGCTTTGAAAAATATCCACTTTCCTGAAGATCTTCAAGTGACGAATCTTGCCCGATCTCGGCTGGCATTTGACGAGCTTTTCTATTTGGAGCTGATGTTAGCCTTGAGGAAAAAGAAGATACATAGGGAAGAGGGAATTGCTTTTCAAAAACCAGGGAATTTAGTCAGGCCAGCCTTGAAGATGCTTCCTTTTGAATTGACCTCAGCTCAAAAGAAGGTATTAAGGGAGATTGCGGCGGATATGATGTCGAAAACCAGCATGCACCGGCTTCTTCAAGGCGATGTAGGCTCAGGAAAGACCATCGTCGCTTTGGTGGCTATGCTTATGGCAGTGGAGAGCGGCTATCAGTCCGCTCTTATGGCGCCTACTGAAATCCTGGCAGAGCAACATTACATCACCATTCACCAGATGCTGGAATCTTTGGGAGTAGAAACAGTCTTGTTGACCAGCTCGGTGGTCGGCTCTGAAAGGAAAAGCATTTTGGAAGATATAGCTCGAGGAACGGCAAAAGTTATCATCGGGACTCATGCCCTGATCCAGAAGAAGGTCGATTTCTTCAAGCTGGGCTTGGTGGTGATAGACGAACAACATCGTTTCGGAGTTATGCAGAGAGCGAAGTTAAAGCAAAAGGGGTCCTCACCCGACGTTTTGGTGATGACCGCCACCCCCATTCCCCGCAGTTTAGCCTTGACCCTTTATGGGGATTTAGACGTCTCGGTCATAGACAGTCTGCCTCCCGGAAGAAAAACGATAAAAACTTATTTGTATAGCGGAAACTCAAAATCTAAAATTTATGAATTTTTGGAAAAAGAGCTACAAAAAGGGCATCAGGCTTATATCGTCTACCCGTTGGTGGAGGAATCCGAAAAGGCTGACCTGAAAGCCGCCACCCAAAGCCATGAGTTGTTAAAGAAAGAGATTTTTCCTCATCGAAGGCTGGCTTTGCTTCATGGTCGGATAAGAAGCAAGGATAGGGAGAGCATAATGCAAGCTTTTCGCCATGGGGATTATGATATTTTGGTCGCCACCACAGTGGTGGAGGTGGGGGTGGATGTTCCCAACGCCACCGTGATGATAATTGAACATGCAGAACGATTTGGACTTTCCCAGCTTCACCAGTTAAGAGGAAGAATCGGAAGGGGAGAAGACCAATCTTTTTGTCTTTTGGTGGCAGATCCCCCTCTGTCTGAAGAAGCACAAAAAAGGCTTAAGGCTATGTGTTCCACCACGGATGGGTTCAAAATCTCGGAGATGGACTTAAAGCTTCGGGGACCGGGCGAATTCTTTGGAACTCGCCAGCACGGCTTGCCAGAACTTAAGATTGCGGACATAGTGACTGATGCCAGCCTGTTATACCAGGCTCGAAATTGGGCTTTCAGGATAATAGAAGAGGATCCCAATCTGGTCCAAAAAGAAAACCTTTGTATAAGATCCAATTTCGTCCGAAAATATAAAAGGAGATTCTCTTTGGTGGACATAGGATAACTAAATTCAAAATTTAAAAAGCAAAATTAAAAAACCTTATAAAATACTATTAAATTTAATTCTATTTTAAAAGCAAAAAATCAAAGTTTTGAATTTTGAGTTGTAATTTTTATTTTTGAGTTCTAAATTTATTTTTGTAACATGTTCTGATGGCAACTAAAATCTAACGTTAGCTGAAAGGCGAAGGTTATGAAATCACTTTTCATTCCAGAGAAAATCTTGTTCACTGGTGAACAGCTCTCCTCTTTCTGGGCGTATAAAAATTATGACATTCTGGGGGATAATATCGTAGCTTTCATCGGACCGTGCGAGATAGAGGAAAGATATATCATTGGAATAGACCATTTTAAGAAAAAGACCAAGATCAAAAGCGAGCACATGCTTCATTTTTTGGTGGAGCATTTCGACATGGATTTAGAAAAGGCGATTTTAAGACAGAAGCTTCTGGTGGACATTTTGAAAGACAAATTAGACCATCGTCTGAAGGGGGACATCCTGCAAAGATGGGGAGACGATCTGTTTGACACGGATTATAAGCTCACCGTCTCCGCCACGCTCAGAACCTCCGTTTCTACCAAAATTCATCTGGGAGTGAACATCTCCAGTCGGAATACTCCGGTGAAGACCAAGGGATTGGAGGATTATGACATTGATCCGCATGAAATTGCTCAGGCGGTGATGAATCAGTATTGTTTGGACATGCGGCTGATTTCACAGAGGCTTTGTAAAACCAGAAGCATCGAATGAATAAAACTAAAAATTTAAAATGCAAAATTAAAAACTGCAATTCGGAATCAAAAATCGGGGAAACCATGAAAAAGG
>JALHUP010000357.1 GCA_022866585.1 Candidatus Zixiibacteriota bacterium
AAATAACCGGAGAATGGCATGATGATCTCCGAAGGGAGGGGAATACACGCACTTTCGATCCCCATGGTTAGTATTATTCCCAAGTATCCCATCTGGGAGATCACACTTATTATCCATTTGCCAATTGGCTCAAGTATGGTTTCAAACAAGGTGTTAGGTGTTAGGTTTAAGGTTCTCTCTATACTCTAAGCTCTTCGCTCTTTACTTTCCTTGATGACTTTAATCTTCTTAAGCCGGTGTCCGATTTTTTCGAAGATAATAAAGGTCAAGTCGCCTAATTTGATCTCTTCGTCCAGTGTTGGAATTCTTCCCAAAACGCTGGTCAGGTAACCCCCAATTGTATTGAATTCCTCCGGGAAATTTGTTTTAAATTTCTCATTGAAATCGCCCAAAAATAAGGAGGCGCTGACAATGGCTAAGTTATCTGAGAGGAAGTAAATTTTCTCCTCCTCATCCCGATCGTATTCATCCCGAATCTCTCCCACTATCTCCTCGATTATGTCCTCCAGGGTGATCAATCCTGCGGTCCCGCCAAATTCATCCAAGACGATAGCCATGTGGATTCTTTTCTTCTGGAACTCTTTCAAAAGCTCTGAGATCTTTTTTGAGTCCGGCACAAAATAAGGTTTGCGAATTATATCGTCCAATATGATTAATTCTTGGTTCTGGAGCAAATTGAGAATGTCTTTGGCATAAATTATCCCCACAATATTATCCAGATTTTCTTTATAGACCGGGATTCGGGAATATTCATATTCAGTTACCGCCCGCACCACCTGCTGTTGACCCGTTTTTATATCCAGAGCCACAATTTCTGTTCGGGGGGTCATGGCGTTGCGAACCGTGGTATCAGTAAATTCAAGGGCGCTTCGGATTAGCTCCTCCTCGGTCTGGTCAAAAACACCTTTGGCTTTCCCCTCATGGACAATAAATTTCAATTCTTCATCGGTGACAAACCCGGTTTCCTGAGGCACTCTTTTCAGAAAAATCGAAACAAAAGATCGGCTGGACAAAGAAAGCATGTTGACAAATATAAAGGCTAATTTGGAAAGAAAATTGAGGGGTCCCACGGTTCTGAAGGCGATCTTCTCCGGGTAAGCCAAGGCTAAATATTTGGGAACCAGCTCCCCAACCACTAAAAGAAGATAGGTGATGATCACCACCACAATGCCTATGGCAATCGATTCGCTGGCATTCTGGATAGGCTGAGAAGGGATTTTTCTTATAAATGGTTGCAAAGAATCAACGATTTTGGCTCCACCTACCACCGAAGCCAAAGTTCCCGCTAAGGTGATTCCTACCTGGATGGTTGCCAAGAACAAATGGGGCTCGTTTTGAAGCTTGTCCACCAGTTGGGCTTTTTTATGTCCGTCTTTAGCTAAATGTTTGATGCGGCTCTTTCGAGAGGAGATCAGGGCGATCTCGGAGGAGGCAAAGAAACCGTTGGCTAAGATTAAGAGGATTATTATCAGTATTTCGATCCAGGCATGTCCCATATAAGGGGTTCTCTTATATTTTGACTGGATGTACGAGAATTCCGTTTGAAAGTGATAGCCGCCCGCATGGGTGTAAGTCATTAAAGATAAGTTCTTCGCAGGCTACTTTTTTATTGCAAACGAATTAAATAATTTGACATAATTCGTATGAATGCGTATACATCACCCTCCCCCTGGCCCCCTCCCATCAAGGGAGGGGGAAATTCGTTAAGTCCCCTCTCCCCTTGTGGGAGAGGGTGAGGGTGAGGGGTATGTAAATTTATTTCTTACGTTTGTATTAGTTTTCGGACACCTCTTTGACAAAAAAGCGGCAAGGATTCAAAAGAGCAATTTATCCTTCCCGCTTTTATATTTAGATCACATTCATTTAGCCACTCGTGGTGAACCTTAGTGGTGAACCATCTTTTGTAACCTTGCCACCCGCTCTTCCACAGGGGGATGGGTGCTGAACAAACTGGCCATTCCTTTGCCGGAGAGTGGATTTACTATGAACAGATGGGCAGTGGAAGGATTGGCTTCAAGAGGCATTCTTCGGCTGGCGTAGTCCAACTTTTTTAAAGCATTTGCTAAGGATAGAGGTTTATGACTGATCTTCGCTCCAGTTTGATCTGCCGAGTATTCTCTGGATCGTGAGATTGCCATTTGGATCAAGAGCGCGGCCAGAGGGGCAACAATAGCCATAATCAAAAGTCCCAACCCTCCCCCTCCTCGTCCCTCATTGTCTCTTCCCCCATAGCCTCCGAAAATAGCCCCCCACTGTGCCATGTGAGCCAACACGCTGATGGCACCTGCTACCGTGGCTACGATTGAGCCGGTTAAGATATCCCTGTTTCTAACATGCGCCATCTCATGTGATATTACCCCTTCCAATTCATCTTCATCCAAAATTTTTAATATTCCGGAAGTGACAGCTACGGCCGCATGTTTGGGATTCCTTCCGGTGGCAAAAGCATTAGGGGTTTGGGTGGGTATGATATAGACCCTGGGCATGGGTAAGTTTGCCTTGGTGGCTGTTTGTCTGACCAGGCTATACAAACGGGGATTGTCCGATTCTTTAATTGGCTGAGCCCGATACATAGCCAAAACGATCTTATCCGAAAACCAATAAGTGGTGAGATTCATAATAGCGGCAAAAATTAGGGCTATGATCATACCCGACTTCCCACCTACAACCTGACCGATAAAGACAAAAAGCAAGGTCAAAA
>JALHUP010000358.1 GCA_022866585.1 Candidatus Zixiibacteriota bacterium
CGCCCTTGGCGGGTTCATGCGTTCTTTTTATCCCGCTTTAAGCATCTTTTTTGTTGACTCCTGTCTTGATTTCATTAAATTTATTTTGTGGTTAATTATTCATATGAATGCGTATACATCTAAAAAAAGATATGTCAAAATGCTTAGCGGCGAGGATAAATAAAATGAAGAAAACAATATTTTTCTTAATTGTAACTTCTATCCTAATTTGCTTTTCAGTAGAGGCGTATTCTTCTCCGCCTCCGGCGGGATCTTCGACAAACGAATTTGGTCAGACCTTAGAGGAGCCTGCCTGGGGTATGATAGAATGGAGCAGTGCTACTCTTCCTAAAGGGTTCTGGTATCCCAGTTTTGAATTCATATACGTTCACGGCGAAAGTTATTTTGCGGCGGGTAAAGAGCTGGATTTTCCCGGAGGACGCGACTCCACCGCCTATATTTTAGATGCCAGATTGATTTATGGACTCTCGAATAATTTTAGTCTTGGTATTTTTATTCCGTTTATGCTGGATCAGAAAGTAGACAGCGGCATGTTTGGAACAAACATCAACGTGATCTCAGGCGCTTCAAATGTCGGGGACGTTCAGCTCTGGGTAAAATATCATCTCATAGATAGATATTTCTGGTCAGTCGCAAGCCAAGCGGGGGCTACTTTACCTACGGGCACACCTCACAACAAAGTCTCCTCCAAAGAAGCGGCCACAGGGGATGGTCAGACAGATTTGAATCTGGCTTTAAATGGGGATATTCTGCTTACCGAGGAAAGCTTCATCAAATTAGACACTCGCTTTGTGTATCAATTTAAGAGGACATATAGACACGAGGGCCAGAAATTAGTCGATGAAAAATCAGGAAACTCGTTTGGCGCAGATGCGGGGTTTGTTATGAATTTTAAAAATATGGGGGTTGGAGGAACCCTGCAGTATGACTTTTGGCAAGGCACCAAAATGAATAAAGAATTGGTGACTCCCGATAGCGACTTGTTCAATCTGCTTTTACAACTTTCTTTAGGCAATTTGTCACCCCAGAAACATGGGAAGCTGGATTTTACGCTTGATTTACCCCTGACCGGCAAAAATGCTTCCCTCACCTATAGGTTTGGGATCAGCTTAAAAACCATTTTCAGATGAGAAAACTCGAAAGATAAAAAAAGAATCATGCGGAGAAGGTGAGGATGACAGAAAAAATGACAGCTATCGATTACTTTGTGCCACCCGACAAGAACTCGATCAGGATAGAATATGAGAAGAGAGCACCCCTTTATAAGCAACTGGCAGAAGAGATGGAGTTCATCTTAGATAAAGAGATCAACAAACGTGACATTAAGATACATATGATAAAATCGCGTATAAAAGAATTTGATAGTTTCTATCGGAAGATTGAAGTTAAAGAGTGTCGAAATCCATTTGAGGGCATAGAAGATATTTGCGGAGTTCGCATAGTTTGCCTTTATCCGTCTGACCTCGAAAGAATTGGGAAAATGATTGAAGATTTATTTCTGGTAAAAGAGACCAGCAGGAAAGTAGGGGAGATTCCATCCAATCAATTTGATTACAGTGCGACACATTATATTGTCACTTTAAAAAGTGAACAGATGAAAGGTCCTCGATATGACGACTTAAGAAATCTTAAATGTGAAGTTCAGGTACGTACAATTCTGACGGATGCTTGGGCTTCAGTGTCCCATCACCTTTTCTACAAAAAAGATATAGATGTACCCTCTGATCTAAAAAGGGATTTCTATGCTTTAATGGGACTGTTCTATGTGGCGGATACACATTTCGAGTTGCTTAAGAATAGAAAGGAGAAGATGATCGGGCAACTTCAAGAGTCAATTGAAGCACACAAGTTCGAGCTCGAGCAAGAGCTGAACCTCGAGACCCTGAAAGCATATTTAGAGTGGAAATTCCCAGATAGGAAGGCTGGTGACACAGAGCGAGACGCTTTCAGAAATATCTCTTACTTAAATTATCAGTTACAGTTAGTCGGGTACAAAACCCTTCAAGAACTTGACCAGAGAATAAATAAAACGGCTGGTGTTATCAGACGGGATGAAGAAATGCACAAGAAACAACACAGCGCCGCTTTTCGGTTTTATAGTGTAGGCGCTATGAGGGTATGCATGCGGGCGGCCGATGAAAATTTTGCAAGAGTAGAAGATGAACTTACAAAGGGAATAGTTAAGAAGAGATAGGTTTTGGATGAAAGCCGATTCGGAATCGTCTGGTGCATATTAACAATTCGGTTTTCTGTTGACAAATATGGCTTTCTGAATGGAATACCAATAGAGATCAATGTTGGCGAAGGTTTGTAAATAAATTAGGAAAATTGGCGAAAATAGATATATAGTCATAGGTTGAAAAGATAATTTGACCGATAAAGATATAATATTAGAAGGCGTGGACATTCACAAGAGC